>JAJRBV010000114.1 GCA_028679275.1 Methanoregulaceae archaeon | reverse complement strand
GACGAGCTGGTCGGAACGATCATGAAAGAGTTCACAGGGGTCATAGCGATACTGCCCGACCACCCTACACCGGTGCGGATCAAAACCCATACCTCCGAACCTGTACCGTTTGCCATATGGGGGAAAGGCTCTGATGAGACCCGTGCGTTTTCAGAAAAAGAGGGGTCACAAGGAGGATATGGCACAATTGATGCTCCCCGCTTCCTCCCCCTCCTTTTCTCTTAACCTGGTATCCCCACTCTATCATAAACCATATCAGAGCGGGTGGAGTATATGATCTCATGGGTGGCCGAAAGACCCTCACCATTGGTGTTACCGTGAACCTGGAGCACTACGAGAACCTTCGCCTCGAGGTGAGCGGCGATGTGGAATCCCCGGAAGATGCAGAAAATCTTTCCCGTTTCCTCGATACTATCCTTGGCAGTTTCGGTAGAGATGATCCGGCAACCGCAGAACGGGTCAACAGCTATCGCAGGCGCGTGCTTCCGGGATCTGGCGGTAATGTTGCGGGAGGGCACCTGTGCACGGACGGGGCGGAGCCCCTGCCTGCGCACGATATACCCGGACAGGGCGGGGAGGAGGTTTTTGTTGAACCCAAAATTCCGCAGGAGTCTGCTGCAGCGACCGGCACGTCTTCATCTCCCAAGGCATTACCGGTCATGCCATGCACATCATGCGGCGCACCTGTCAGTCCAGCAGAGCAGAAGATGAGTCAGCTCTTCACCAGCAGAATATTGTGCAGGGTTTGCATGAAGAACCTGTAAGGATAGAGATACGAGGTAACCCCGGATGAAAAAAAGCCTGCTGATGTGGGATGAGACGCTCTTTCGTGACCCCGAGGTTTTCGAGATCGATTACGTTCCCGAGCAGTTCAACCACAGGGAGAGCCAGATGCGTGAACTGGCATTCCAGATCCATCCCGGCTTGCGGGGAGGCCGGCCCCTTAATACCATCTGCCGGGGCCTGCCGGGTACGGGAAAGACCACGAGTGTCCGGAAGCTGTTTTCAGAGATCGAGGAGACCACGAAAAAACTCGTGCCGATATATATCAATTGCCAGATAGACAACACGAAATTTGCGATTTTCTCCCAGATTTACCGGAGACTCTCCGGACATCTCCCCCCTGCATCCGGTACCTCTTTCAAGCAGGTCTTCGATGCAATCGCACGCCTCCTGCTTAAGGAAGAGATCGTACTCCTTGTGGCGCTTGACGACGCCAATTACCTCCTGTATGAAAACGAGATGAACCGTGTCCTGTATTCGCTCCTCCGGTCCCACGAAGCCTATCCCGGGACCCGCATCGGGGTAATTGTGATCATCAGCGATATGGATGTTGACCTATCACAGGCGGTAGATGCCCGGGTCTCTTCGGTATTCCGTCCCTCGGAGATCTATTTTCCTCCTTATGGAGGTGACGAGGTGCGCGAGATCGTGAGGGAACGCGTGATGCAGGGTATGTATCCCGGTTGTCTTTCGGAGGAGATGTTTGGCCTCGTGGTTGAACAGACCCGGAAATCCGGGGATCTTCGTGTCGGAATCGATCTTCTCAAACGAGCGGCCCTGAATGCCGAGAGGAGGGCCAGCCGGGTTATTGAGAGAGAGGACATCTGCAGAGCGTATGATATCTCCAAGTATCTCCACCTCTCTTTCTCTGTCAAATCCCTCAAGGACGAGGAAAAAGCGGTCTTGCGGGCTCTTGCAGATCACAGCACCAGGGATGCCGAGATGAACGCAGGCGAGGTATACAAGGCCGTCAAAAAAACCATGCAGATAGGGTATACCCGCTATTATGAGATCGTTAAAAAATTCGATGCAATGCGGCTCATTAACCTCCAGTACAGGGACGGAAAGGGGAGAACGCGGGTGATCAGCCTCCGCTATGACCCGGCAAAAATCGTCGAATATATCGGGTAAGGGAATTTATAAAACGAATCATTTGAAAAATCTTATCTCTTTTGCGACCATTTCTTATGGTAAAGGGGGTATTCCACGTGCTCAGTGTGAATGAATTAGCTCTCGAAATTTTTGAAAACCTTGCAGAATATGCTGAAGAATTCAATGCTGCATACCATGAACTGGATAACGGCGCACGGATCGTTGACTGCGGAGTAAGCACGAGGGGGGGATATGCTGCCGGGAGGGCGTTTACCGAGATCTGCATGGGCGGACTCGGGGAGGTAAACTTCAGGATGGGTCATATCAGGGATTTCCCGGTCCCTTTCATCGATGTCTTCACCGATTATCCTGCAATATCCTGCCTTGGTGCCCAGAAGGCAGGCTGGACAATCAAACAGAATAATTATTTTGCCATGGGCAGCGGGCCTGCCCGGGCACTCTCCCTCAAGCCAAAACATACCTATGAGGTGATCGATTACGAGGACGACTTTGACTCGGCAATCATCGCACTCGAAAGTGACCATCTTCCCAACGGAGGGGTGATGGAAAAGATCGCGGAGGAATGCCAGGTCGATGTTGCGAACCTGTGTGCCGTGGTTGCCCCCACAGCGTCCCTCGTCGGTTCCATCCAGGTGGCAGGAAGGTGTGTCGAAACGGCAGTGTATAAACTGAATGAGCTCGGTTTTGACACCAAAAAGATAGTTGCAGGATTTGGCACTGCCCCTGTCCCGCCGGTGAAGAAGGATGCCACCAGGGCAATGGGTACCACCAATGATGCCACAATCTACCATGGCAGGATCATGCTCACCATGAAGGCTCCTGAAATTAAGGATTATCTGGAGAAGATACCGAGCAACAAGTCAAAAGGGTATGGAAAACCGTTCTACGAGATCTTCAAGGAGGCACAGTTCGACTTCTACAAGATTGATACCTCGCTCTTTTCCCCTGCAGAAGTGGTCATTAATGAACTTACCGAGGGCGTGGTGTACCACTGCGGGGCAGTCAATCCCGACGTCACCCTGAAATCCTTCGGACTTATGTGACTCATCCTTTTTTTCACTTTTCATGACGGAGAATTCCTCATCACCTGAGCGGGCAGCCTGGGATGCAGGGTATCGAAAAAGCGGGAGGAGGTATGGAGGTGCCCCCCGGGATATGCCAGGACTTTTCCCGGGAGCCAGGGTCCTTGAAACCGGGTGCGGAGACGGGAAATCGCTTCTGGCCATGGCTGGCAGGGGGTGGGATATTGTTGCAATCGATTTTTCACGGGAAGCGGTCCGGATCAGTTCTGCTCATCATGCACTGCATGGCGTGAGATTCCTTCAGGCTGACGCCGGTGCTATGCCATTTGCGGGGGAAACCTTCGACTCAGTATTCCTCTCGCATATTCTCGGACATATACCGGCGAAAGGACGATCTCGGGTCGCTTCAGAAGCCGGAAGGGTTCTCATCCCCGGTGGAGCAATCTTCCTCCGGGTTTTTTCGGTCCGGGACTTCAGGGAAGGCACGGGAATTCTCATCGAACCACATACCTTCAGGAGGGGTGACGGGATCCTTACCCATTATTTTTCCGAGCATGAGGTCGAATCCCTCTTCCCCGGTCTCGTCCCTGTCGCACTCCGGACTGTTGAATGGTCATTGCGGGTGAAGGGGGAGCCGCTGCTGAGGTCGGAGATCATGGCTGAGTTCAGGAAATGACATGGGGATTGTAATGAACGGGAACGTTATTGTAATGTTCAGGAATCAATGATGGAGCTGACATTTTTGGCACATCAGGAATTCCCCGGACCCGGGTCCAGGACCGGAAGGCCATATCCGGAGATGA
>JAJRBV010000108.1 GCA_028679275.1 Methanoregulaceae archaeon | reverse complement strand
ATGGGCTTGATCCCGAGCGGGTCCCTGAACCCGTAGAGGATCCCGTCGATCATCAGGGCAACGGAATAGGAGCCCCGGAGGATTCTCATGCACCGGTGAACTGCGTCCTCGATGCACCCTGAGTTGCTCATCTCATCGGTGATTACCTTGGCGATGAGCTCGGTATCCGTGGTAGTGCAGAAGATCTGCCCCCGGGCCTCGTATTCATCCCGGAGATCTCGTGCGTTCACAAGATTGCCGTTGTGGGCAATGGAGATGATATGATCGCGGAAAAGAAAATTAAAGGGCTGGGCGTTCTCAGGCCTGTTTGCTCCGGTTGTGGGGTACCGTACATGGCCGATCCCGATGTTTCCTTCAAGCCCCCGAAGGATTGCAGGATCGAAAACCTCGGCGACAAGGCCCTGCCCCTTGTGTTTATAGAGTCTCGTCCCGTCATAAGTACAGATCCCTGCGCTCTCCTGCCCGCGGTGCTGGAGAGCAAACAGCGCATAATAGATAGAGAACGACACACCGCCAGCATCCCTGATGCCAACGATTCCGCACATGATCGCTCTCTAATGGGTCGGGATCTTTGGTCTCTTGTTTATCCAGTTATACTTTCTCATCCGCGTGCTTCTACCAAATCCGCAGGCAGAGCAGATCCGGTGTCGCAGATGGTAGGATATGCTTCCGCACCTTCTGCAGGCAATATGAACCTTGCCTGACCGCTTTCCCATTGATGGAGTGCCCTTTGACATGCTTCACCTTCCGCACAATTCATTCCATGGATGGAGAGATATATATCACATTGTCGCCGCGGACGATGAGAGTGCCGACGCTCCGCACCTGCTCGCCCTCAACCTCTTCCGCCTTATCCAGCACAAGGTTCATATGGACATCATATCCCTGCAATACGCCTCGAAGTTCCCTGCCACCCTTGAGGGAGACGATTACCGGTTGCCGGTTCAGCACCTGATCCAAAATATCCAACGGCCGCTTTGTCATACGAATTCCCAGTGTTCCATCACTTTGGAGTAATATATGTGCGTAAGAAAGATACTTAAAACTTGGCGAGCGACCCGGGGTCTCACTCAAGGAAGAGTACCTGTCTTCACGCACTCATATATGCCACTCTTGCTGAAATGCTTTTTCATGATCCGGTGAGAGATACCATAGGAACACATGGCAAAAATAACCGGAAGGAAACGGCACAGCATCAGGAAATCACAGGCATCAGCCCTCTATTCCGGGCTCCGGGATCAGATCGGTGAATCGGCAGAACTCTTCAGGAACGAACGGGTGGAGTTACTCGAGACAAATGCAGGGTTTGCACTGTACCTCATTGATAAAAAACCCCAGATCATGGATTCAGGGGAATGGGTCTTTCCCACGCTGAAAGGGCTGCTTGAACATCCCGTCTCAGAGCGGAGGATTGTTGTCGATTCGGGTGCGGTTGCTTTCGTAGTGAACGGTGCAGACATTATGCGGCCCGGGATCGTGTCAGTTTCCGATGATGTCACGGCAGGTCTGCCGGTTCAGGTGGTAGAGGAGCGGCACGGAAAACCTCTCGCGCTGGGGATTGCCCTCTTTGACGCAGGGGAGATCAGGGAGAAGAGATCCGGCAAGATGGTAAAAACAATCCACTACATCGGGGATGAACTCTGGAATGTCGAGTTTTGAGGAACGGCACCCCAGTGCTGCAGTAGTTGCGGTAAGACCAGGCCGCGAATACCGTTTTTTTCGGAATAGATACTATTAAATAAAAAATAAAAGACAATTTTTGCTATGGTAAAGTTTCTCGATTCGCTTCTGGGCAAGTCAACTCCTTCCACTGAGGACGACTACATGGACCTGGATCTCGAGGCCTTTGAGGAGGCCGAGGCATCAGCCCCTGCGATGTTTGTGAAGATAGCCGCAGTAGGGGATATCAAGGACAGTCCGAGGATAAAGGATGAAATTTACAACGGGAACGTCGTAATAGCAGACATTTCGCGGCTTAAAATGGACAAGGTGATGTACGAGCGTGTCCTGAAGGACTTAAAAGAGGTTGCCAAGGATGTAAACGGGGATATTATCGGGCTTGGAGACCAGAGATATGTGGTCATCACGCCAAACTCGGTGAAGATATCCCGGGACAAGATCGGAGGGGTCGAATAGGTGCGGACCGAAGTTCCCGGTCCGTGCCCTGTCTGCCAAACCGAGATAAAATATCTGTACCTGACTGATGAGATCCCCTATTTTTCAGAGATTCTGATCATCTCTGCGCTCTGCCCTTCCTGCGGATATCGTCTGGCTGATACCCAGCTTCTCAGGAATGCTGAACCTTCCAGGTGGGTTCTTCGAATTAATACGCCGGAAGATATGATGATCCGGGTGATCCGGAGCATGAACGGCGCAATATCTATTCCGGAACTCGGGATACGGATCGATCCCGGTCCTGCATGCGAGGGATTTGTTTCGAATGTTGAAGGAGTGCTGAATCGTATTGGAAACGTTCTCGACAGTCTCCTCTCATGGGCAGAGACTGATGATGAGCGGGAACGGATCCGCTGCCTTCAGGAATCGCTGAAGAAGGTGAAAGAAGGGAACCTGGCAGTAACCCTTGTCATCGAGGATCTTTCGGGAAACAGCGCAATTATTGCCGACAGGGCTGAATTCTGCAGGATCGAGGCTGTCGGAGATGACCCTGACGGGCAGTCCTGAACCTATTGCGAAAATTTCTCCCCCATAAACCTGATCCCGGGTTCTTCGGTAATTACTCCTACCGGGCGGGCATCAGGCACAAGCGCGGTGACAGCCGGGAGGCTTGTTTCGGGGGCAATGACGGCATAACCCATGCCCATATTGAAGGTCCGGTACATCTCGTGGTCATTGACCGATCCCGCCTCGGCGATCCAGCGGAAGATTTCCGGGGGTTTTATCGGACGATCGATGCTGAAGCCATAACGGGTGATCCGGGAGAGATTGAGAAGCCCTCCCCCGGTGATATGGCACATTCCCGTAACTTCGGTACTCCTGCAGACCGGCAGCACTTCTGCATAGATTCGGGTCGGGTGAAGGAGCTCACGGCCGATGGTTCTTCCGTTTGACAGGCGCTCATCCCAGGCATCGTGCGCATCCACAACCCTGCGGGCGAGGGTCAGGCCGTTGCTGTGGATTCCTGACGAAGGAATTCCGATGATCGTATCATCGGGCGCGACCTGCTCCCCTGTTACAATCTGCCCCTTTTTCTGAACGCCCAGACAGGTCCCCGCAAGATCAAGCCCATTGACAAGATCCTTCAGGGTTGCAGTCTCTCCCCCGACAATATCGATATTTGCCAGCCGGGCCCCCTCGTTCAGACCTCTTCCGATCTGGGCCATCTTTTCCACGGAAATTGCATCCGATGCAATATAGTCCACGAATGCGACCGGCTCCATATTCATTACGTAGAGGTCGTTCACATTCATGGCGATACAATCGATACCGACCGTGCTCCAGTCATGCTCCCGGTCGGCAATGAGCATTTTTGTCCCCACCCCGTCGACGGTAAGGGCAAGGGAGAGATCCCCAAAATCAATGAGACCGGCAAAATGACCGACACTCCCTACCATCGAGAATGCCCCGGTTCGCCGGTAGGTGAGGGCTCTGACAAGCGCTGTTATTCCTTCTGCCTCGCGATCGATGTCCACCCCTGCATCCCGGTAC
>JAJRBV010000049.1 GCA_028679275.1 Methanoregulaceae archaeon | reverse complement strand
AACCGCGTCGGAGACGTATTCTATCTCCTTCTGCGTGATGCTCGGGCCTGATACTGGTATTCTCTCCATTCCGTTATCCTCCAGTTGGTGCCTGCGAGATTTTAACCTGTGCATATCTGGTGGCTTGGCGATGTCGACACATCAGGTCACAGGTAATCCACTTCTCATGCTGCCAGTTATTGCAGCAAAAGACTCACGCAGGATCCCTGATGCACCGGAGGTACCCGCGTGGTGTGGATGTAATCAGGAGTTTGTCATTGAGTTCCCTGTCGATTTCGAATCGGTCGTTTGCGCTGAGGAACTCTCTTACCGCCGTACAGGGATTATTCCCCCTCGCCCAGGGCCGATCCGGGAAGAAATCCTCAGGGAGCTGTTCAATAATCGTATCAAAGACGATGATATAACAGCCCTTTCGTACCAGCGGCGCATATGCCTCCAGTTCCGCCAGAACATGGGCGTGTGTGTGGAGGGAATCAAGAAAGAGACAGACCCGGGCAGATTCCCTCGCGAAGTCATATACCCTTCTGCAGACCTGGGGATCGGTGGAAGAGCCCTCGATCATATGAATCCTTTTTGCCAGTGGGTGTGACTCGATGGCCACCCGGTTGTGGGCCCGGATCTCCCTATCAATACCCAGGACCTTCCCGTCCCCGCCGATCAGTTCCAATAACGATGCAGACAGGATGAGTGATCCCCCATGGGCGATACCCGTTTCGATCACCAGGTCGGGCTTTACCATCCAGAGGACCTCCTGAATGGCGACAATATCCTGGGGGAACTGGATGATGGGGCGGCCCAGCCAGGTAAAATTATAGGAATATTTATACCGGGAAGCATCCGTGAGCCAGTGGAGGGAGCTGGTACGAAGGTCCCGGTTCCGTCCTATCTGTCTGATAAGCCGCTTCTTCTCACGCTCGAATGGTTCTTCCATTTCTCCTCACTCCTCCCATTCCGGGTGCCTTCTGTGGATTTCTGGTTCAAATAACCTGAAGACTGGGAACCGGAATGATAAATCGTCCACCCCATTCACGGATGAAACTTAGCTGTGTGATAATTTCATCCCTAAGGTTCCACGGGAGAATCAGGACATAGTCCGGTCTGGTCTCCTGTATGCGGGAGGGGGCAACAATGGGGATATGATTCCCCGGCATATATCGCCCCTGCTTGTGGGGGTTCCGGTCAGCGATATAGTCCAGGATATCTATCCCGATTCCATAATAGTTCAGAAGGGTAGTCCCCTTCGCTGCGGCTCCATAGCCAACAACGGACTTGCCCTGATGCTTCAGGGATTGGAGAAGGTTCAGGGTCTCTCTCCTCAATCCTTCCACAACGTTCCCGAAATCCAGGTAATATTCCGGATCCAGCAGGCCATCTCTGGCTTCTCTCTCCAGGAGATCATGCACTATCTTTGTTCGTTTTCCGTTCCCACGATGCTTGATGAAGAGGCGCAGTGATCCCCCATGGATGGGCATCCTCCATATGTCTACTACCTCTAGATTATGACGGGCAAAGAGGCTAACCGCAGCAGTGACCAGGAAGTAGGAGAGGTGCTCGTGGTAGATGGTATCGAATTCCCTCCCATCGATCATATCACGGACATAGGGGAATTCAAAAACCGCAGTGCCAGTGTCCCGGAGGAGAATTCTCACACCCTCGAGGAATGAATTCAGATCAGGCACATGGGCAAACACGTTCAGGGCAAGGATGAGATCATAGCACTCGCCCCTGGCCGCGAGCTGGGAGGCCGTCTCCCTCCCGAAAAATGCACAGAGGGTAGGAATGCCCCGCTTAGAGGAAACTGCAGCAACGTTCCGTGCAGGTTCGACACCGAGAGATGGGATCCCTGCTCTCATGAAATACTGGAGAAGATACCCATCATTACTCCCGATCTCCAGTACCTTGCTCTGACCGGTCAGATGGCACCGGGCGATCAGCCCTTCAGCCAGGCGGGCAGCATGGGAGAGCATCGTATCCGAGTAGGAGGAATAGTAGAGATATTCATCGAAGAGTATCCGTGGACTCACAGTTTCACGAATCTGTAGCAGGGTACAGTCGGGACAGAAGGCAAGGCTGAGGGGATACTTCCGGTCCCATTCCGTGGTGGTCCGGGAATGGGTCATGGCATTTGCGAGAGGCATGTCTCCCAGGCTGAGGATGGAGACGAGTCGGGAATTCCCGCACCCCCGGCAGGTTCCGTTCACCTGGCAGGCGTCATCATCCGGCGATACACGTGATTCCGAGAACAGGAGAGACATATCTCTGGGCTGAATGCTGTTCTTGTTGAAGGATTCGGTACACGCAGAGATGAGAAGGGATTCAATTTTTTTCCTCATCGCTTGCTCATCTCCCTGCAATATGGTGAAGAGATGTTGGATCCCCTACTCGGTATTTCTTCGGAAATGAAATCATATCTCTCTGCCCGTCATTAATCCGGATCAGGTCTTGATACTATTATTTTTTGATATTTGTATATAACCTCTCTCTATATAATTTTGGCATAAAAGATGGGTTAAAAGATAAAAAATTAAATTATTCCCTCAATTGCTCGATTCAATCCCGTGATCGCATCATGGAATAATATCAATTCATCATTCTCAGGAGAAGGGATGAGTGTTTTCGGCCTTTCCTTTTCTCCTGCTGCAGGATTGTACTCCCATCTGCATCATGGGGGGCGACCTATCGGTCCGTCCACTGGAAGAGGGGGCGGACTACCCCGGGGAGGTGCCCTGCATAATCCCCGCGAGCCGAATCGCCATCCAGAGTATCGATCACCTGGAAGGCCACTGCATCCTTCTCATCGAAATGGACCGTGACGGGGTCCATGGTAGAGAGGGCGGCCTCCACGATTATCGTCCCTTCGGCAAAGAAATTCCCAGGTATCATCACTGAGCTGGTGTACCGCCCTGCATGCCGGGGCTTCCCCCTCCAGGCAGGATTGAGATCAGAGGTCGCAAAGAGGTGCAGCCCGTCGTCATTGAAGAGATGAAAGTTAGGGGTCAGCACATGCCCCGGTTCCAGTACATCATACTCCATCTCAATGTGGAAGGGATGCCGGATATCGATGGAATCCGTGACCCTCCCTGCATCATCCCGCACCCGAACAGCCCGGAGCCGGCTGACGTGATTCCCCGGGGCTGTGGTAGCGTCCGGCCATTGCCGTTCAGCCGCGGTTCCCAGTCCAGACTTCAGGTACCGGGAAACGACACGATGTGAGGGGCCATCTTCCTTCACCCTGCCCTCTTCAAGGAGGATGGACCTCGGGCAGAGACGGGTGATGGATGCCATATTGTGGGAGACAAAGATCACTGTCCTCCCGCTTTTCTGCACATCCTGCATCTTGCTGAGGCATTTCTTCTGGAACGACGCATCCCCCACTGCGAGCACTTCGTCCACCAGCAGGATCTCTGGCTCCAGGTGGGCCGCGACGGAAAACGCGAGCCGTACATACATGCCGCTGGAATAGTGCTTCACCGGTGTGTCGAGGAACTTATTAATTTCTGCAAACGTGACAATGTCCTCAAACCTGTTGGTGATCTCCTGCTTTCGCATCCCCAGGATGGAACCATTGAGGTAAATGTTCTCTCTTCCGGTGAGCTCCGGGTGGAATCCTGTTCCGACCTCCAGGAGGGACCCCACGCGGCCCAGAATTTCCACGCATCCCCCGGAGGGAGGTGTGATACGGGAAAGGATTTTTAAAAGCGTGGATTTCCCTGCGCCATTCCTGCCGATAATCCCGACCACCTCTCCCATCCCCACCTCAAATGAGACGTCGTTCAAGGCACAGATCTCTGGCGGAGGATGTGGGTGGAACATCTCCTGGAATGGATGCTTGAGGGACGCGGTGATGGCATCGCGCATGGTGAGGTACCGCTGACCGTTGCCGCCGATGGTGTATTTCTT
>JAJRBV010000020.1 GCA_028679275.1 Methanoregulaceae archaeon | reverse complement strand
GACTTCACTGAACTGACCTGTACCAACCTTATGATCAAGCTAAAAATCTTATTGAGCAAGCTTCCATCCGGAAATATCATCGCATTCTATGCAACACGGGAACAGGTCGATAATACCTGCTCTCCTTTCTCCGGGCAAGGGTACCAGGTTTCCTGGAATCAGGAGGCAGAGAATAGGTATCTCGTTAATATTGGAAAATAATCCATGAAATGTTCTAATACCTGACCTGACAACGACTTTCTTGGAGTTCACATCGTATGGTCAGACCTGTATTGAATAGGTGGGGGGAAAAGAATGGACCTTCAGAATCTCGTCGAATGCTCACCAGATAGCCCTGTCAAAAAAGATCTCCTCCGGAATGCAGGCTCGAATATTGTCCTTGTCTGCCTCAAGACCGGACAGGTGATACCGCCACATCCCGAACCGTATGCCGTGGTGTTTGTGGTCCTTCAGGCTGAAGGGATTATCACGGCAGAAACCAGCGAACATCCCATCCAACCTATACACTTCGTATCGGTACAAAAAGATAAGGAAAAGGGGATCCAGTGCCACCCGCGGATGGTCATCCTCGGTATCCGCGATGATGTATGAGAGGCAAGACGGATGCCTGATGCGATTGATGTAACCAACCTGACAAAAATATTCGGAACCACTATTGCAGTCGATCATATCTCATTCTCGGTGAGAGAGGGGGAGATCTTCGGGTTCCTTGGTCCGAACGGTGCAGGCAAGACCACCACCACACGGATGCTGACCGGGGTTATCCCTCCGAACGAGGGGACTGCCCGGGTCCTCGGTTACGATATCCGCAAGAGCCCGGTGCTGGCAAAACAGGGGTTCGGGGTGGTGCCTGAGACCTCCAATGCCTATACCGATCTTACCGCATGGCAGAACCTGATGCTGATGGGGGAGCTCTATGGTCTTCCCCGCAGCCGATCAGTGGATCGTGCATCTGAACTGCTCAGAGCACTTGGACTCCTAGAACGGAAAGACCAGAAAGTGCAGGCTTATTCGAAAGGCATGAAACAGCGGCTCATCCTCGTGATGGCCCTCCTTCACGAACCCAGCCTCCTCTTCCTCGATGAGCCAACCAGCGGGCTCGATGTGCAAAGCACCCAGATGATCCTTGCCCTGCTCCGGGATCTGAACCTGCAGGGAACAACCATCTTCCTCACCACCCACAACATGGAGGAGGCAAACCGCCTCTGTCACCGGGTCGGTATCATTCGTGCAGGAAAGATAGCAGCTATCGATGCGCCGGAGAAACTCAAGACCGCACTCGACCGGGTACATACGATCGAAGTCAGTTATGACCGGGAGGTGCCCGGCGATGCCCTTTCCAGACTTGAAGGGGTGACCAGTGCGAACCGGACCGGGGATAAGTGGCAGATCACCACGGAAAACCGTGATACCGTAATCAGGTCCCTTGTTGACTTCGGCAGGCAGCATGGTGCCGCAATCGTCACCCTCAACACGATTGCACCCTCTCTTGATGACGCGTTCCTCAGGTTAACACAGGAGGAGGCGTTGTGAACCCGACTGCATTCTCTGAACAGATGCGGAGGGCTTGGGCGGTTGCCAAGAAGGATATCCGGATCTATTACTTCAAGGGACCGGTACTCATCTTCGGTATTTTCATGCCGGTCTTCCTTTTCCTTGCCTTCCTCATGGGAAGCCGGCAGCTCCCCCTTGCCTTCCTTGTCTCCGGACTGGTTGGGATGGCCCTCTTTTTTACGGCAACCGCAGTTTCCCCGGCCATATTCCCCTGGGAGGGTCAGGCAAAGACTCTCGAACGGCTTGCATCCTGCCCGATCACGGTCGAAGCGATTATCTTTGGCGATATGATCGCCTCAACGCTCTTTGGCATCGGGATTACCCTCATCACGGTCCTTATCGGGCTCGGTCTCGGCCTCTCACTCCTGCATGCCATCACATTGCTCGGAGGGATTGTACTCGCCGCGTGCTGTTTCTCGGCGATCGGCATGCTGCTGGCTGTGCCGCCCACAAACGTACCATCGAACATCATGATGCTCTCGTCATTAATCAAGTTCCCGCTTGTCTTCATCTCGGGGATATTCATCCCCCTGCAGCAGATGCCCCCGTGGGGACTTGCCCTTGCGGTCTGCTCCCCGCTCACCTATTTCACGGATATTGTACGATACTCTTTCACCGGTGCAAGTTATTTCCCTATTCCGGGGGATATTGCCGCCCTTGGTGTGTTTACTGCACTGTTTACGGCAGGGACCATGTACCTGCATAAGCGGACGATGCCGAAGAGGATGTAGGACCCGACCGACGACATCGAGTTCAAATGCGAAGAATAGAAGATATTCGGTATCCATATCATAATTTATTTGATAATCTCCATAATTTAACTTCAAATAGAGAAATAAACGTAATATAGACGATTTAAAGAGGGAAAAAGCCCCAGCCGGGTTGGCAACGGAGCCCTTAATCAGTTATCTTTGTGCTCGCGCAGCAATGTGGCTGAAAAGGAATAAAATAGTTTTTATGGTGAAAAGATCAGCCGGCACAAAACAGGATTTTCAATAAGGGTCAGTCTGGGGGGAATCAGAATGAATGCGCAGTTTCCTACCTTTGTCCACCCGGTTACCATCCATACCGCCACATCATAGCGAATCTGCCCAAGCTCGATGTGATTCCCGGTTGCAGGGATCAGGTTCAAGACCTATATCCCAAGCCCTGCAATCGTCCGGTATTCCCAGCGCCTTTCCCTAGAAAAACCTCCACTGAGAGAATATACTGCCGTAATCTTTTCTTTGATCACCATGACTGTGATGGCATTCACTTTTAAGGGATGAACGGTTCCATAAGAATTCATTCTTATCCTCATGAAAAGGAAATGAAGGTGCTCTTGTATGGTAAGGAGGTATTCACGCCCGCAAGTGGTTATCAGCCGATGTATCGAGTTTGATCCCTGCCGATACGATGGCACAAAGATCCCATCGCATACCGTGGAACACCTGAAACCCTTTGTTGACTTTATACCCGTCTGCCCTGAGGTTGAGATAGGCCTCGGTATCCCACGGGCAACGGTGAGAATCGTTCGTATTGAGGGGGTCGACCACCTTCTCCAGCCTGCTACCGGCCGGGATGTGACCGGTGATATGACCAGCTTCGCCACCCGGTTCCTCGACAGCCTCCCTCAGGTTGACGGTTTTATCCTGAAAGGGGGTTCCCCTACGTCAGGGACCAGTAACGTCAAGGTATACCCTTCAGCAGAAAAGTCGATGGCAATTGAACGGTCTGCCGGTTTTTTTGCCCGGGAAGTACTGAAGCGTTTCTCGCACCTGCCTATTGAAGATGAACTGCGCCTGAATAATACGCGGATCCGTGATCATTTCCTTACCGGTATCTTTACCCTTGCAGGATTCCGGGAGATGGAGATAATAAGGGATCGTGAAGCCCTTGCCCGGTTTCATGCAGCCAACAAGTTCCTCCTGATGGCCTGTCACCAGCAGCTCCTGCACGAAATGGGGCAGTGGGTTGCAAACAGGGCCAAGACAGATCCTGAAACGTTGTTTGGTCACTACCAGGAGATGCTCTGCGCCGCACTCTCGCGTGTTCCGCGCTATACCAACAATATCAACGTCCTCCAGCATGCCCTCGGGCATTTTCGGAATCGTGTGACAACCGAGGAGAAAGAGTATTGTCTCAGGTTGATCGATCGGTATAAAAATGGCCATGCCACCCTTTCTGAACCCAGAGATCTACTCCGGTCTTGGGTGATACGG
>JAJRBV010000177.1 GCA_028679275.1 Methanoregulaceae archaeon | reverse complement strand
TACGGCAGGCTGAAGAGAAGTAAGAGGAGAAGAATACCGGAATATTCCGGAGATCAGGAGGCGCTCTGGGGTTTGCCCTCAAGCGCCTGCTTGATCTGGTTCTGGAGCTGCTCGAACTTGCCGGAGAGCATCCCTTCCTGCTTCTCAAGTGATTTTATCCTGAGCTCGAGAGTCTCGATCTTTTCATTGAGGTTTTTCAGTACGTCTTCTTTCTTCTTTTCCATCATGACCGTACCCACGCTCATATATACGGGGGCATCCTCGGCAACATCGGTAAGTTCCTCGATTGCCCGCTTTGCCTCGCGGACAGCCATCTCGTACTGGGCTTTCTGGGCTCCGATTGTCTGCATCTGCTGCTGCATCTGCTGCAGCATTGCGATCTGGTTCTGGACTTTTGGTGACAGTGCACTCATGGTATCGTTTCCTGATTGTTCAGCAGTTCCTGCATCTCCTGTGCCACTGATATCAGCCGGAGCCACATATTGAGCGAGGCCCGAAGAGCGGCAATATCCCCTGCATGCACTTTCAGCACCAGGATGTCGGGCGACTCGAGAAGGCACTCGGCCTTCGAACGGGGGTTGCACTCACCTTCCATTTCCGGGCTCACAGCACGGAAAAGGTGACCGGCCTCCGATGACCTGAACCGGAAGAGTGCTTCATGCCTCATGGATCTTCAGGGAAAGCAGGTAGCGGCGGGACCGGGTGCCGTCAAAGACACACGAATCCTCACCGGCTTCTGACAATTTCACCGGTATATATGGTGTCAGCCGCTCATAAATGGATAGGTCTTTTACCAGGATTCCAGTCCTTGGTCCTTCCCGGACGGCGGTCCTGATTCCGGTAATTACGAGCAGGGCATCCACTGTCCCCTGCCTGTGAAGTTCGAGTGAAGGAAATGTTCCCTGGTAAAGAGAGAAAATAATTTGTGCGGGATCAAGGGAGATGATCTCTGCAAGACCCATCTTTCCCCGGATTACATACCTGGCCCCGGCAGCAAATGCAAAGTCCTTTGCAAGTGACCGGAGTTCAGGGACAGGTTTTCTTGAGGTAGTGACGATGGTCATCGAGCTTTTAACTCTTTGATTGCAGCACCACGTTCCTTGAAGAGAATCCGGTGACCACAGTACGGGCAGCGGACATTTACATCAATCTCGACCTTGTGCTTGCAACGGGCACACTTGTAAGACCCAGCCACGAAGGCTCACCCCTCCTTTCCAAGCGATCGATCGATCGTCCGGAGTGCAATCCGGAGCTGAGGGGTCTGGGGCTGGTATGCTCCTCCAGCAAACTTGAAACCGCACTTTCTGCAACCCCAGATGCCGGTTCCTTCACGGCGGACTGCTATCGTGTCGCAGCGAGGGCATCGGTGGGCTGCCTGTGAGATCTTCTCCATGTCAGAGACCCTTTTCCGGACAAACCTTCCATAGCGCGGACCGAAACGCCCGGCGCTCCCTGATACCTTTCCTTTCGCCTTCTGTGTCCTGCTGGCCATATTCTCATCCCGCTTGTATGTCTCTTATACTATGTCATCACGGTTAATATACTTGATTGAGGATTCGCACCTCTCCCTGTCCCCGTGTAATCCGGTTTACCAGGTCATAAAAATCCCCCTGGATACCGGCAGGAATCCTGACGACGCAGATCCATGAACCGTCCTTCTGCCACTCGTCCTTCTCTATCTGTGCAACCGGCTGGATCTCTCCATACGCTTTTGAGGCGAAGTCAGGAGGGATTCTTACTGCAATCCGAACTTCTTCGAATCGTATCGGGAGAATAGGACGAAGTGCTTTCACCGTCTCTTTTACCTGTTCATCAACGCTCTTATAGAGGTCGGTGTTCACCCGGGCCTCGTCCATCGCCATCTCAATCCTCTGGGGGGGATGGGGCAGACCGGTCTGGGGATTGACGGCATTCCGTGCAATAAAGGTAATGACCTGCCGGCGCTTCTCGGCGATCATATGCCGTCGCTGCTCGGCCGTGAGATGGATCTCACCTTTCTGGATGATCCTGGTTGCAATTGAAGGAAAATCAGTAGTATGGAAAACCTTCTTGAGGGATTCTTCGGAGGCCCTCGTGCCCCTCGAGGAATTCTCAAAGACCGAAAGGGCTGCAACCATATCCTCGAGCTCGACGGATTCTCCCTGCCTGTACCGGACCGCACGATCGGGGTCGACCAGCAGTTCAAATTTTTCCCCGTGGCTCTCAAGTCTTGCCACAACTGCCCTCTCGAGGGGTATCATTGTGCCTCCTACTTTTCGAATTGTTCTACGAAGGATGCAACCTCTTCCTTGGTCATCTTCCGGAATTGCGGGTTTTTAGTCTCGATAACCCCGATTTCAACGGTGTTGACATCAAATTTGCCCTCCGTTGCATCATGGAGTGCTTTCAGGCCGAGAAGTATGACTTCCTTCAGCGGGGCTTCATTGGAGTATTCGTCTTCAAAGACCTTCATTACGGCATTCCTTCCGATCCCAATCCCGGTTGCCTTGTACTCAAGCAGGGTTCCGGACGGATCGGTCTCGAATAGCCGGCATTTCCCGTCGCTGATTCCCGCGATCAGCAGGGCAGTCCCATACGGTCGTGCTCCGCCGAATTGTGTATAGGTCTGCATGTGGTCGCAAAGTTTCTTTGCAAGGGCTTCGACATCGATCTTCTCATCGTACGTTACCCGGTTGATCTGGCACTCGATCCGGGCACGGTCGACGAGCGCACGGGCATCCCCGACCAGCCCTGATGACGCAACCCCGATATGCTCGTCGATCATGAAGATTTTTTCTATCGAGGAAGCTTCGAGAAGCCTTGAACTCACGCGTTTGTCCACAATGAGGACAATCCCATCTTCGCATTTTATTCCTACCGCTGTTGTGCCCCGCTTGACCGCTTCCCGAGCGTACTCGACCTGATAAAGGCGGCCATCCGGACTGAAAACCGTGATCGCCCGGTCGTATCCCATCTGATATGCCTGTGGCTGCATTACAATTCCTCAAGATCATCCTGTGTGAGAAACAATAGTTCCTGACTTTTAATTCCTTTTTCCAGCAAATCAACCTTTTGACCGGGATACCGCCGTGCTGCATACTCCCTGTCCCTGAATTGCAGAGGAAAAACCGGTTCCCCGCACGAATGGGGCAGCCGGGCAATTCTGTGCCGGAGCGCAAGCAGGGTGCCTGATGTCGCCACCGGGTGAAGCGCAATTCTCCTTTCAGCAACAAAGGTCAGGGTCAAGAGCGCGATCCTTGTCTGTTCTTCATATCCCCTTGTACACCGGATCAGAGCATACCCGCCCCCGCAGGTTATCACCACCGGCATCACCCTGGCTGCTTCGGCATCGCCATAAAGACTGGTAACTGATTCAAGCACTGCAAAATACAGCTCTTTCGGGTCCGGATCCGGTAGCGGCGGCTCGATGCGGGCAAGAATGTACCGTTTTTTATCTCTCATCGTTGGTGGTCGCGCTTTCATGGCAACACCGTGACCGGCTCAGGCGGAGAGAGAAGGTCCCAGGCAGTCTGCATCGCCCGTGTGGCATCGTCCTTATCCATGCCAAACAGGGTGCAGAGGAGGCGGATCTCTTCAGGAGAGCGGAGGTCGAGAACAGAGCATGCATTGCTCGACAGGGTTAATGGGAAACCATACCGTGCATGAAGTCTTATGAGGTCATGATAGCGGTACAATGCCTTCTGGCGGAACACTCCCTTTTCCTGAATGAGGGGAGAGAGATCGATGTCAACCGCTATACCGTTTTCCTCCGCGAGACGCGCGGAAACGTGATCGAAGGCATTTTTAGGGGCCCTGTGGATTCTCCGGATGCAATGTACCCCTTTCTGGGTGAGGACAGCACGGTTGAAACCATTCTCACCGGCATCAACAAGCACGAGGGTTCCCCCGTTTCCGCGTTTCCTGATATGGCCGGTTACCTTCCTGACATCGGTTTCGCTGATAATCAAAGCCGGAATGATACGTACACCATGGTATTCTCCGGGAGCTGCCCCGGGTATTACGACGGCATGAAATCCCATCTCCCCGGCATCGAGGGCCATCCTGCGGGCTGAAGAATTCCCGGCAGGATAGGGATGGATACAGGCATCCGCTTCCATCATCAGAACACAAAGGCGAGAAAAGAGAATAAGTTATTTGCCCAGGTTGCCATGCGACCTGATGCTCGGGCGGGTCTTTTCTGTTCCCCTCCCGCGGCTCATCATCCCACGACCCTTCCTTCCCGCACTTGTCTTCCCGCGTTCTGCACGCCCGCGGTGAGCCGGATCTTTCAGCCAGGCAAGGTTCCTGTCAGCCTGGACGGACGGGTGATGACCATCGACAAGGATTACCTCGAACCACTTCTGTTTCCCGTCCTGACCAACCCAGTAGGAATTGAGCACTTCCATGTTGGGGTACTTGACTGAAGCACGCTCTTCGGCTATACGCTGGAGACTTTTTCCTGCGGTGATCCGGTTGACTCCCATTCGTGCCGATCTCCTCGCACGCACGTATCGCGGTTTCCTGCGCCCTCCGCGTCGTATACGAACCCGTACAACGGCTATACCCTGCTTCGCCTTGTAACCAAGGTTTCTCGCCCTGTCAATACGGGTAGGATGCTCCAGGCGGACCACACTTCCCTCGCGCCGCCATTCCTGCATCCTCTGCCACTGGAGTTCCTTG
>JAJRBV010000015.1 GCA_028679275.1 Methanoregulaceae archaeon | reverse complement strand
AGAACTATCATTTTTCCGTCATTTTTTTTATTTTCCGGTTCTTTTTCCTAGCGGTAAGAATCCTCAAAATCCCGGCCTCTGTTCCCGGCTCAAAGGCCGGATAGTCGGAAAAGATCTGGCTATCTCTTCCCCCTTTTCAGCCATGTAAGGGTGATTCGATGCAGAGAAAGCCAGCAGCAAAAGAGAAGTACTCCGGGATCGAACAGATAGGCCACAGATCAGGAACTGAAGGGGAAAAATGCCGAAGTATTCATTCATCGCGCGGGTGCCAAACCACCCCGGGGCGCTGCATAACACGGCCCGGGTGGTGAAGCGCGAGAAAGCAAATATCAACCGTATACAGTTTGACCAGAGAATAGATCCCTATATTGTCTTTTTTGAAGTCTCGTGCCCGGAGGAGGCATATGGAAGGATAGAAGAAGGGCTTGCCCGGATGGGGTATCTCCAGGATACCCTGCGGCCACTGAACATTCTAAAATTTTTCATCTTCCTTCCCCACGAGCCAGGGGCTCTCTTTGAATTCCTGAACACCACCACCCGCCACCATGCCAACATATCGTACATTGACTTCGATGACCGTGGCAGGCACCCTGAACGCCTCACAATCACCGTCAGCCTTGAGGAGAACAGTTCGGCAGAACGGCTTCTCGATGCACTGAAGTCCCGGTACCGGATCGAGATCCTCGAATATGATACGACGGGAAAAAAGCTTGACGACACGGTATTTTACATCCGGTTTGCCCAGGAGTTACGGGAGATCATCGGAGAATCGGAAGATCCGTTCCTCCTCTCTTTTCTGGGAGATATCAACCATGCCGTCCAGGAGCTGATGAATCTCGGGCAGGATCCGAAAAAGATCTTTGACAGTTTTCTTGCAACCGGGCGCACCCTTACCCGGACAACGGGGGATGGCTTTTACGCCGATATGCAGACCATTCCGCTCAGCCCGGAGATCACCCTCACCTGCATTCAGCCCCCCGCAGGGGGAAACGTCTACCTGATCGATACTCCGATGGGATGTACGATGGTGGATACAGGTTACGGGATCTATGCGAGGGATATCTCGGCAATCATCCGGAAAGTCGTCAGGGGAGGAAAGGACGCCATCCGGCAGATCATTGTCACTCATGCCGATGCCGATCATTGCGGAGCAGGGGGGGAGTATGGCATCCCGGCATCGATGCACCCGGGGACCCTCGCTATCATCCGGGCAGCCAACAGGGCATACGGGTCCAGGAGCGAGGCATCGGTCCTTGAGGAGATCTATACAACAATGATCAACCTCTTCTCACAGATCAGTCCCCCAAAAGAGGTCAGCCTGTTTGACTCCCGGACTGGGGGGACGAGGGCAGGATTCCCGGTCCTTTCAACACTCGATGTCGGGGGATACCGTTTCGAGGTGCTTGAAGGGCTTGGCGGGCACACGCACGGCCAGATCTATCTGTTCTGCGAAGAACTCGGCGTGATGTTTACCGCCGATACCCTGATCAACTTCGGGCATCTCTCTCCAGAACGTGCAGAATACAATACGCTTGCCGTTATCCTGGTCACCTCGGTGAATGTGGACAGCGTGGCGGCAAAGACCGAGCGACGCAATCTCACCAACCTTGCCCGGGAGACGACCGGTTCATTTGCCGGTGGCAGGACCCGGTGCCTGGTATGCTGCGGGCATGGCCCGGTCTCCGTGATAGAAGACAAGGAATTTATCCCCTTTGGTGCGGTGGAGCATTACGTCCCCTGCGAATAGGGGGAGGAGGGATCAAGTATTGTGGTTGCTGCCACGATGAGGGCACCTGTGGCATCCCGGATTACCCCTGGAGAAGGTGCAAAGCGGCTGCTATGGAGAAAGCCGCAGGACCCGATCGCATCCCCGCATCCGATACGGAAATAGCAGAGCGGGATGCGGGGCTCAACAAGACCGAAAACGCCAAAGTCCTCGCTCCCGGTGACCGGTTCGATCCGTATAACACGGCCTTCACCGTATGCCTGTCTGAATGCGGTGGTGATCGTTCCTGTGAGAGCGCGATCATTGGTCATGGGAGGGACCGATTGAGGGAGGAGGGTGATACGGGGAAAGAGCGGGGGAGAAAGACCTGCACTCTGTGCGATACCCTCTGCCACCCTTTTTATCGAGTTGAGGAGCAGGTCGCGGATATCATTGTTAAAATATCGTATGTTCACCTGGAGTGTCACTTCGTCCGGAATCGCATTGTGCTTGATTCCGCCATGGACCGATGCCACCGTGATGATCCCAAGTTCTCCTGGAGGGACCTCCCTGCTCACGATGGTCTGGAAGGCAAGGATGATCTGGGCTGCGATAACCACCGGGTCGCGGGCCCGTTCCGGGTGGGCTGCATGGCCCCCTATGCCGGCAACCACGATGTCGAGAGATTCTCCTCCGGCAGAGATGATCCCGTCACGATACCCGATACTGCCTGCGGGGATGTCAGGGGCAACATGCAGGGCGATCGCTGCATCCGGCCGGGGGAATCGCGTGAAAAGGCCGTCTGCGATCATGCGGGCAGCCCCTGAGACCGTCTCTTCTGACGGTTGTCCCACCATGACAAGAGTCCCTGACCACCCGTTTCTGCGCCCTGCAAGGATCCGTGCAGCACCGATGAAAGCAGCCATGTGAAGATCATGCCCGCAGGCATGCATCACATCAACCTCCCTTCCATACGGGTCATGGGCTCTGACCGTGCTCTGGTACGGGAGATCGGTCTCCTCCCTGACGGGAAGGCCGTCCATATCAGCCCTGATCATCAGGACCGGGCCGTCTCCCCGGGTAAGAACGCCGACAACCCCATGCCCGCCCACGCCGCGGGTAACCGTGTAACCGGCTTTTCCGAGTTCTGATGCGAGTCTTTCAGAAGTCCATGCCTCCTGCCCGGAAAGTTCGGGGCGTGCATGCAGGTCTTTATACAATTTCAGAAGGGAGGGGTATTCCCGTTCGACAAGACTTGATACTGAATCGTCAGACACTATCTTCCCGCCTGTTCACTGGTTTGGTACCGGATTCGCCGTTTGGGTGTTCCGGAATGAAGTCGTTTAACCGGGCGATCGAGAGATCGAGATACTCCTTCTCCTTGTCGATACCGATAAATTTTCTCCCCGTTGCAACGGCAGCAAGACCGGTTGTGGAACTCCCTGTGAAGGGATCGAGAACAAGGGCGCGATCTGCAGTGCACCCGAGGATAATCCTCGAAAGGAGAGCGTATGGTTTCTGGGTGGGGTGCCTTCCCATTTTTTTTTCAGAACCTTTCGGGGCCGGGATGCTCCAGACCGTCCTCATCTGGCGGCCTGGTTTCTTGAAGGTATCTTCAGGCCAGTCACCGTTCTTCAGAAGGGGATAATTGAAGGTATGCCGGGTACCCTGTTTTTTCCGCGCCCAGATAAGCGTCTCATGGCTTGCGGTAAAATACCGGATACTCAGGTTCGGGGGCGCATTTGGTTTGAACCAGCAGATATCATTCAGGATATGGAAGCCGAGCCGCTGCATTGCAAAGCCGCATGCGAATATCGAGTGGTATGTCCCGCTGATCCAGATCGATCCGGTCTCTTTCAGAACCCGTCTGCATGCTCCAATCCACTCGCAGTGGAACCGGAAGTCTTCTTCGATCCCGCTGCTCGCATCCCACGTCCCTTTATCTACCGGAGCCCGCTTTCCGGAATGGCAGGTAAAACCCCCGTTTGAGAGGTTGTAGGGAGGGTCTGCAAAGATCAGGTCAACCGAATCTTCCGGCAGTTCCTGCAGGAGGGGAATACAGTCCCCCAGGTAAAGGGTAACGTCACCAGTGCTGAAATACGGCGCAGGGATCATGGACGGATGGCTCTCCTGTCCGGATTTTTCGTATTATCCGGTAATCAGGTCTTCAACCTGTCTAATACAGAATAGTATTCCAGGAGGCATAAATCACTATCACCCCGAAGGGATCCTCCCGTGTACGAAATTGTATGTACTATGCAGTGATACCCTCATTTGAAAATGGCATCCAGGCACACAGTGCAGGACATGATGCGGCTGATGGCATCAAAGATCAGGGATACTGCAGCAGGGCTCTCTAACAGCGAGACCGAGGCGTTCCTTTCGATGATACTCGATGCAGAACGCATCTATGTGATGGGGGCAGGACGCTCCGGACTTGTGGCAAAAGCATTTGCAATGCGGCTGATGCATCTTGGGTTTGTTGCATACGTGGTCGGGGAGACGATCACCCCTGCGATGCACCCAAAAGACCTCCTGGTTATCTTCTCCGGTTCCGGCCGGACAAAAACGATTGCTGACATCACAGAGACAGCGAAGGAGATTGGCGGCCGTATTGCACTGATCACCTCAAACCGTGACTCGAAGATAGGCCGGATGGCCGATGTTATCGTGATCATCGAGCACCAGCGGGACGAGGTCAGCGATGAGACTGCGGAGTTTGAGATACGCCAGATGACTGGAGAGCATAAATCGTTCGCCCCGCTCGGGA
>JAJRBV010000175.1 GCA_028679275.1 Methanoregulaceae archaeon | reverse complement strand
TAGTGCCATGCTCTGTTCTCTCTCCATCAACAGCAATAAGGATTGGTTCCCTCCTGCAGGGTGACTTCTTTTCCAGTTATTTCAGTATATACTCCCGCCTGCTTGGTCTGACCATCGACATCCGTGAATACCGTTCACGCGCCCGGACCAGGCTCCGGGAGCGCACGTTCGGCATCGCTGACAGGGTGGCCGTCCCGCTGATGGCTGCCGGAGGCATCCTCTTCGCTTACGCGTTCTTCACCTTACCTATCTCTTAGGAAAGCTCAAAGACAGTGGAGGGAGAACCATCCTCCCATGCCCACCTGTGCTGACTGTTTCCTCTACACCCCGAAGAGCGAAAAGGATGGGGAATGTACTATCAACGGTACCGTTCCTGCAGACCGCGAAGCTGAACGCTGCCCGTCCCGCACATTCCGGAAAAAACTATGAACAGGGCTCTTATTCCCTATCAGGGCCGGCAGGACTTTAAACACCCACACCCAAAATATGGTAAATACAATCGAGGATCTGATATGAATACCACCCGTATATGTTCTGCACTTGTGATTTTTGCCCTGCTCGCCCTTGCAGTATTTGCTGCGCCCGTAGCCGCCACAGGTGCCTCGTTCACCCAGCTGAACTCATTCTCCCGCCTGAACGGGATCTCTTCCGGAGCGGGAACTGGTCCGGTTATTCCCTCCTCTTCAGAAGTCCCGGCAGGTATCATGCCGGTAGATCCCCTGACCTCACGGACGTTCTCATCAACCGCCCACAACCTGGGACCTTTTACGATCCAGCCGTACATACCCAACCAGACCGCAGCGGAGTTCTCCAGTAAAAGCCAGTCTTCCAGTTGGTTTTCAGGTTACATCTGGAACGATCTCTTCGGACCACGCCTCTGTGGCTGTGGTGGCTGTTAGACCCAAAACCAGTTCTTTTTTATCGCCAGTTTAACCGGTACTCTCCTTATCGTAGCAATAATCAGCCCATACGGCAATCGGACCTTTTATTCAAGAATACTAATTCAGTTTTTTTATTGATTGGGCAATAAATTTGCATTTTTTTTTGAGGCATGTGAGCATCGATCCACTTTCACCCCACGTGCTCTTCACTCTTATGGAGCCTGAAAGGCGTGGTGTACCTGCAATGGAATTTGACCTGCACCCGACGGTCTCTTTGCACACCGGAAAATTTGCGGCGCTCGTTGCACCGGAGGATCTCGTGCTCGCAGGTCTCAATGACAACCCGGTTCTCCGGAGGTTCCTCTTCCTTTTCGTGAGCGGAAACTATTCACGGCTCCTTTCCGGGATCAACCGCAGGTCGGTCAGCATCGAGATACGGAGGGCATTCACTGCGTTTCAGCTCCTCACCATCCTCCGCGAGTCCTACCATACGATCATCTTCGTCGAACACGACCCCGGGCTGTACGAAGGATCCGGGAGGGAGGTCATCCCGCAGGTGGCGCAGGCACTGAAGACGGCAGCGCAAAACGCTGCAGTCGTACTGTATACCCCGGCCCCTGACCCGGCCTTCTCGCTCGTTGCAGATCGGGCAGATCGTTTCTTTTCCCTCTCGCAGCCGTTGTTTCCGGCCCTGAAGCGGCCACGGTGTGGCGGACCGGTGAGGCACCCTTCCGGGCTCCCGTGTGACCAGACCACTCTGGAGAGTTTCTGATGGGACGGAGTTTTGAGAGCGTTCGCATGGGAATAAAAGAGATCACCGGGCGCTGGGAACGGGTTGCCCGTGCACTCCCTGGAACTGATGGGGAAGCAGCACTCAGGGTTGTCGAGCTGGCCAGGCGGCATGCAAGCGAGAGTTTCTATTCATTTGACGATCCTCTCGAGGCTGCACTCTTCTCTGTCTTCATCGAGATCCTGAAAATCCGGGAGGGGCGGCATGTGGATCACTGACACCTGCTACCGGGATGCGGTGGAGATCTGGGAGCTGAGCCCCGAGGGGGTCACCAGGCACAGGACGGTTCCCTACACCCCTTCATTTTACCTTCACCTCGAGGACCCGGCCGTCCACTGGGAGCTCCTCGAGACCCTGGAGTCAGACTACGGGGCAGAGGAATGCACGTTCCGGACAGTTCATGGCGAT
Source organism: Methanoregulaceae archaeon (assembly GCA_028679275.1). Taxonomy (GTDB): domain Archaea; phylum Halobacteriota; class Methanomicrobia; order Methanomicrobiales; family Methanospirillaceae; genus UBA9949. The sequence continues at coordinate 1,425 of JAJRBV010000175.1, read as the reverse complement.
TGCGAAGGGTATTATGTCCCGGCCGGGCGGGAGGTTGCGATGGTCATCGAGCGGCAGACCGGTTTTCATGCGGATCTTTACAATGTTGACCTGCGACCCGACCATCGACACTTGGCCGGGGAGGGGCGCGTACCCTGCTGCAACGAAGAAGCGGAGTCCAGGTTCTCCCCGGAGCTCCCTTCATTCCCTTTCCGAACCATCGAGGTGCATATCAGGGGTATCCCTTTTTCGAAGGATCCTGTCCGTTCCATTGATGTGGTGCATGAACGACATGAGCATCTCAGCGGCGGGGAAACGGCCGTTCTTGCCGACCTTGCTGCCCTTATCGCAGCCATCGATCCCCATGTCGTCCTCTTCCCCCACTCTGACCTCTGGCTGCCCCGCATCCTCTCTGCAGCAGGAGAGCGGGGGATCGTGCTACCGTTCAGCAGAAGCGGCAGGTACCGGAAGCTTGCAGAGAAATCGTACTGGAGCTATGGCAGGACCGAGTACCGGGCAGGTTCCCTTATTCCCGATGGCCGGATCCTTATCGACACCACCCAGAGCTTCCATTACCGTGAGAGCGGCCTTGCCGGCATCATCCTTGGGGCCCGTCTCACGGGGCTTGCACCGAACCTCACCGCCCGTTTCACTTCGGGAACACTGATATCAGCGTACGAGGTCTATGAGGCACTGCGGATGGGTATTGCTGTTCCTTTTCGCAAAAGCGATCCTGAGGCTGTGCGCCGTTTCTGTGACCTGAAGGCAGCCGATCGCGGGGGAATGATGTTCCAGCCGGTGCCCGGGCTCTACGAACGCGCATATGCGATTGACTTCACTTCGCTCTACCCCTCTATCATCGTTTTGTATAACCTCTCTCCCGAGACCTTCGCCCACCCTGGCAGGAAAGGATTTCTGCCCCTGGTGCTCGAGCCCCTGCTTGCACTCCGGAAAGAGACCAAGGCGCAGAAAGTGTCCGATCCTTCCTATGCCGGTATTGATTCGATCCTGAAATGGATGCTTGTGACCTGTTTCGGGTATACCGGATATAAAAATGCAAAGTTCGGGCAGATTGAAGTGCACGAGAAGATCACCGGGCATGCCCGTGACATCCTGCTCACGGCCAAGGAATGTGCAGAGGAGATGGGCTTTGATGTCCTGCATGGCATCGTGGACTGCCTCTGGGTGAGGGGAGGGCCAGCCGCTGCGCTGAAGGCCCGGGTCGAGGAGAGAACAGGCCTGCACACCTCGCTCGAGTCTTATGACTGGATCGTTTTTCTCCCCATGCCGGATGGGTTTGGTGCCTACAACCGTTACTACGGGCGTCTCAGCACGGGTGAGATAAAGTTCCGCGGAATCATGGCACGGCGGGGCGATACCCCTCCCTACATCAGGACGATGCAGGAGTCGATTCTTTCGGTGATGAGTAAAGCAGGGTCCCGTACA
>JAJRBV010000147.1 GCA_028679275.1 Methanoregulaceae archaeon | reverse complement strand
GTTCCGACCCCCATACCTACGAGCCAGGGCCTGCGCTTGTTGCAAAAGCAGCAGGGGCTGATATCTACCTGACACTCGGGACCGGGCTCCTGCCAGTCGAAGATGTGCTTGTATCACGACTGGTGGCAATGAACCCGGACCTTGTGGTCGCAGATAGTTCAGAGGGAATTTTCTATCTTCGAAATTATGAAGAGACGGGGGACGCCAGCAACGGGTCTTCCCCCCGGCAGCCTGGCGAACCGGAAAACAGTAGCCCCGGGAGTCCCGACCCCCACATCTGGCTCTCGCTCCGGAATGCCAAAATTATGGCAGAGAATACCCGTGATGCGCTGATCATGGCCGATCCCTCCCATGAAAAGGAATACCAGGGGAACTGTGACCGGTACACCAAGCGTCTGAGAGAGCTTGATCAGAGGATTAGTGATGCTTTTTCCCGGAATAACCCGGGCATCATCCTTGTGACGCACCCTGCATGGGGGTATTTTGCCCGGGACTATGATCTTCTGATGGTGGCAATCGAACATGAGGGAAAAGAACCCACGGCAAAGGATCTTGAGGCGCTCATTGTGCTGGCCCGCACCCATAATATCAGGGTGGTGTTTGCCGAGGCCCAGGAGAGCCCACGGGAAGCGGAGACCATTGCCCGGGAGATCGGGGGGGCCGTCCGGGTGATCGATCCCCTTGCCGGGGACTATCTTGCCAACATGGAACGGGTATCGCAGGCATTTATGGAGGCTGATGCAGGGTGAATGGTCCGGTCATCGAACTTGATAAGGTCTCCTGCATTCTGGGAGGGAGGCTGGTCCTTGATGAGGTGGACCTGAAGGTCCGTGAACGGGACCTGTATGCGGTAATAGGCCCGAATGGTGGCGGCAAGACCACGCTGCTCCGGGTAATCCTCGGGCTCCTCCCGGTCAGTTCGGGGACAGTCAAGGTCTTTGGAAAAGATCCCAGGCAGGGACGGAGCAGGGTGGGATATGTTCCCCAGTACAGGACGTTTGACTTCCACTACCCGGTCACCGTAGAGGAGATGGTGCTGTCGGGCAGGCTCGGCCATCTCCCGGGCCCGTTCAGACGTTTCTCTCCTGATGACCACGAGGCAACGCGGAACGCACTCGAACGGACCGGCATCCTGCATCTCTCCCGCCGGCCGGTCTGTGATCTTTCCGGGGGTGAGCAGCAGAGGGCGATTATTGCCCGGGCCCTTGTAGGGGATCCCGCCCTCCTCATCCTCGATGAGCCCATGGTATATGTCGATATACCTACCGAAGTGCAGCTCTTCGACATGCTCGAAGGGCTCCTGGGGAGCATGACCATTCTTCTCGTCACTCATGATATCGGGGCGATATCCACCCATGTGACAAGGGTGGCCTGCCTGAACGGGAAGATCTTCACCCATGATACCGGCGAGATATCCGAGGAGATGCTCACGGCAGCCTATCATTGCCCTGTTGACCTGATCGCTCATGGTATCCCCCACCGGGTGTTCCGGGATCATGGGAGGGTGAAATAATGCTCGGCATTCTGGGATTCGAATTTTTCCGGAACGCTGTGATAGCCGGGCTGATTGCAAGCATCGTCTGCGGGATCATCGGCTCCTACGTCGTCGTCAAGCGCCTGGTATCCATGAGCGGAGGCCTTGCCCATGCATCCTTTGGCGGCGTAGGTATCGGTTATTTCCTCGGAATTGATCCATTTCTCGGTGCTGCCGGCTTTACCCTGGGCATTGCCTTCCTGATAGCGGCCATCCGTGAGAAGTTCGGCCAGTACATGGAGACGCTGATCGGTGCGGTCTGGGCGGCAGGGATGGCGGTCGGTATCCTCTTCATCGCCATGACTCCGGGATATGCACCGGAACTATTCGGGTTTCTCTTTGGAAACATCCTCCTGATTCCTGTAAGAGACCTCTGGCTGATGGGTCTGCTTGCACTGGTGATACTCGTCATTGTACTTGCCGGGTTCAGCCAGCTGATGGCGGTAACCTTTGACGAGGAGTACGCCAGGGTGATGAACCTGCCGGTGACTGCGCTGCTCCTTATCCTGATCCTCCTTATCGCCCTGACGGTCGTGGTTCTGATACGGGTCGTAGGAATCATCCTGGTGATCGCCCTCCTCACCATCCCTCCTGCCATCGCCCGGGAGTATTCCGGAAGTCTGAAGTCCATTATGGTCCTTTCCGTAATTTTGGCCTCACTATTCACCATAGGAGGACTCTTCTTCTCCTATGTCCTGAACGTCCCGTCCGGTGCGACAATCATCCTCCTGGCAACGGGAGGATTTGGCCTGATGTTTTTTGAGCGCTGGATCACACGGCGAAGGGGACAACCGTCACGATAGCACGGCCCTCTCCAACCTCGTTACAATGAGAAGGAATCCGGGACCAGGATGACCCTGGCATATCCCTGCAGCAAGGGGTACCATACCGGTACTTGGCCGCCCCGGACTGCCTGGATACGGGAAGTATTCCCGTGAAAGGGATGGATCCCCCACCAGCACCTGGTCTGCGACAGTGTCAGGGTACATCCGCGGAACTGAGCAGGGCAGGGAAATTACCGGTCCTTTCATGAAGTTCTTCCAGGTCAGCAGTGACAATCCCGGGGATGAGCGTCTTTCCAAATACGCGCCTGAAATTATCAGCCTCGTTCTCGAGGCCCGAAAGCTCGAGCCCGCATTCACCCACCGCTGTCAGTTCGAGTACAGCGCCGTCTGCGCTGAGAGAGAGGAACCTTGCATGCCGTATCAATCCGGTATGACTCCTGTCAAGACTCTCGGCCATACGGAGAAATACCGAGAGAACTCTTATCAGCTCCTGGTCGCCGGGCCCGAGGGGTAGTGCCGAGAGGCTCTTCTTTTTCGGAGGCTTCTTCCGGTGATAGCGGGCAAGGAAAGCCATCAGGAGGATCTCACGGGGGAGAAATCCGGCAAGTTCGGAGTTCCGGATCAGGTAATAGGAATGGACCTGGTGATTATTGTAGGAGATGAACGATCCCACATCATGGAGGAAGGTGGCATAGATGAGCAGTTCTTCTTCATGCGTGGAATATTCGTGTAGTCCGCACACCTTCGCACTGGTAAAGAGTTCCTGGGCAAGCCGGGCAACCGTTCTTGCATGGTGCTCGTTGATACCACAGGATCGGGCAAGCTGGAGCACGCTTCGTTCCCGGACAGATAAGCTGCCAATAAGGGGAAAGTCCTTCATCCGCGTGAGATAATCGGCGAGAAGTCCGTCCTGCAGGCCACGGTTCGTGGTAAAAATCCGGTCAATGGAGAGGACATCCATCAGAGTTTCGAGAATTGCAGCCCCACAGATGATGATATCTCCCCGTTCCGGATTGATTCCCGGGACCTTTCTCCGGAGCGAGAGGGGGAGGGAACAGAGCAGACCGGAAACCCTTGAGAGTTCAGCCCGCGAAAGCCCGGATTCATTCGTTGATACTCCATTCCCGGTTTTTATCGCGATCTCTGCCAGGTTGATAATTGTTCCGGAGCTTCCTATTGCAGTATCAAACGGATGCGAGCGGAGTCCCGGCAGAGCAGGCTCAATCACCGACCTGATGTGCGCCTTGATGCGATCGTATTTTTTTCCCGTGACCGGTTTCTGCTCGTTCCGTGAAAAAAAAATGTTGGTAAGCCGTATTGATCCAAGGAGCAGGCTCTCAAGATGACAGGAGGTGTGCTGGCCGCCAATAGCGACTTCTGTTGAACCGCCTCCGATATCGATGAAAACGGCCTGCTTCTCACCCAGGTGGATCCCTGTTACCACCCCCATGTAGATCAGGCGGGCCTCGTCCCTTCCCGAGATGACCCTGACATCGATCAATGCCTCGTGGCGGAGCCGGTTCAGGAGGACATTCCTGTTCCTTGCCTCCCGTGCAGCGGAAGTGGCAACCGCGACCACCTCTTCGGTGGAGAATGAGCGGGCAAGCGAGGTAAAATTCCGGCAGACCGTTACGGCACGATCCATTGCATCGTCAAGGATGAGGTCATCATCGAATTCCCCCTCGCCAAGCCGGACGGTCTCTTTCTGGCGGGAGAGGACATTATACGTGCAGTTTGGAAAAAGCCGGACGATGAGCAGCCGGATGGAATTGGTCCCAATATCAATGAAGGCAACAATGCGTTCCCGGGATATGGTTCCGGATCGTTCCATGGCTGGCATTGCAGGATGCGTTCCTCCCTTTTCTTATACCTGTATGGGAATTCAGTCGGATAAAGGATCTGATTCCTCCTTTTTGGGAGAAACGGGGCTTATGACAGTCGGCATCGGCACCTTCCGATGGTGAATGCGACACCCACTGCAAAGAGGGCGATGATACAGAAAGCAATAAAAAACGTGGTCAGTTCCGCGATGAATCCTGCGAGAAACGGGAGGAATGTCATCCCCCCATAACTTGCCGCATTGAAAAGCCCCATCACCACACCCTGCCGATCTTCTGACTCGGCGAGGAAGGCGAGCTGGGCAATCATCACCACTCCGGCAATGGCCCCGACAAGGATAAAAAAGACCGGGGAGATAAAGACGCAGAGAACCGCTGCTGCCATTGCAAGGGAAGCTCCCTTTATGGTCGGAATAGGTGAAAGATGGGCATGAGCAACAACGACCACTGCAATGGCAGTTGAGATGCTCATCGCCGCAATGGTCACCCCGAGAATACCGGGAGACAGATCCGAGAACTCCGGGTAGAGAACGGTCAGTGCGCCGGTCGTTCCGAGGATCACGATTGTTGATATCCAGAGCCAGAAGTATTCCCGGGT
>JAJRBV010000106.1 GCA_028679275.1 Methanoregulaceae archaeon | reverse complement strand
GGGCTTCCATAAGCATATCTCATGCAGTCGTTACGATACATCCATCACTGGTGACGATAATGGTGTGCTCATGCTGCGAGACCAGGGAGCCGGGGATGTCAGAGAGGACAGGATAGGAACGAACAATCCCCTGGTTGATCAGGCTTGCAAGCGCGATATCCTGTTTCCCATCCTCTATCCATCGACGGGCAAAGGGCATGCCACGCCTGTCCCTGACCGAATCGAGCACCTTGCGCGCAGAATGTAGCCTCACCGGCTTGACAGCAGTCTGCTGGAATATCTCCACGCGGCTCTTCTCGCTGACCCTCCCGGATCCGGTACTGGCAAAAGGCTCGATGGCGAATACCATCCCTTCCTCAAGCTTTGCACCACCGGGAAAAGAGATGTTCGGGATATTTGGCGGGGTATGGATGGAATACCGTGCAAGGCCGTGGCCGGTGAGGTTTGTGATAGGGCGGAATCCGCGTGCCTCTATCTCCCCCTGGATCGCCGCCCCCAGCGCTCCGGATGTAACGCCCGGTCTCACGATCTCGATTGCCTTTTCCAGTGCGGCAATAGAGGCTTCAAGGAGCAGCCCGTGATCTCCCAGGTCAACGGTCAATGCGGTATCTGCGATATATCCTTCAAGGTGAATCCCCAGATCCAGCTTGACTACATCTCCTTCTGAAAAGATCCTCTGCTCGTCCGGCGATGCAGTATCATGGGCGGCATCCTCGTTAAATGAGAGGTTGAGAGGGAATGCAAGTCCTGCGCTATTCTCCCCTGCCATCTGCTCAATACATTCCACCACATCCAGTACACGGGAACCTGCCCTGATCAGGGAAGCCCCTTTTTTCAGGACCTTGGATGCAATCTTTCCTGCATCGCGGTAATATGCCAGTACCTCATCATCAGGCATCATGGTTACACGACCAGCTCCCTTGGAAATGAGGTGATACAACGGTACCCTGTCCTTGTGAAAATCCCGATGTTCTCAAGCCTGACCCCCCCTGTCTTCTCATAGTAGAGCCCGGGTTCATTGGTGACTACATTTCCCTGTCTGAGCAGACCTCCTCCGGGCCCGAGTGACGGAAGTTCGTGGACTTCGAGTCCTACCCCGTGCCCGAGGTTGTGGGTGAAACCCTCAGTTCCTGTCCGGTATCCCTGGCTTGAAAAAAGGTCCACTATGGCCTGGTACACCTCCTGACCGCTCACTCCTGGTTTCATGATTGAGGCCGCAAGATCCTGTGCTGCCTTTACCGCAGTGTACATCTCTCTGATTTCAGGAGCAGGATCCCCTTTCACGACAGTCCGAGTCATGTCAGAGTAATAACCCGTACGCTCATCGCTGGGAAAGATATCGATTACGACAGGTTCTCCCTCGTACAGCGGACCACTTCCTCTGTTATGCGGCGCGGCGGTTTCTCTTCCGCAGGAGACGATCGTATCCTTGACAAGGCAGCCCTGGTGCATCAGAAGAGCGTGAATTTCAGAACGAATGCGTTCCGATGTTAGGGGTTTCCCTCCGAGCCAGAGTACTCCACCGTTCCGTGGTTTCGACCTCCGGATACAACCTATGGCATGTGCCATTGCCTTTTCCGTTTTGCGCTGGACCCTCCCTATTGAGAGTATTTCCCCTCTGGACTTTTTCGCCCGCATGGAGGCGATGGTCCCCTTGTCAGTGATCACCCCGGCAAGGTCACCAAGCTGGTATCCAAGGGCATAGGGAAGGTCTGGCGGGACAAGGATTTTCCCTCCTGCATGATCTGCAACCATCCTTGCCAGAGCCCGCCAACGATCCCCCTCCTCTTCAAGGATCCTGAGGAGTCCCGCATCGGCCCTTGTCATAACCCCTGTAGCAGCCTCCTGCAGCGCTCTGCTGTATTCCATCTGGGAGACTATGATAAATCCGCGCTCCCTGATTCTCCGTATATACACGATAGGATCAGTGGTGATGAAACGGGTGAGATACCGCATATCAGGATAATCGGAAGAACCGACCATCACATACGCAGCCGCCCCACTTTTTTCCAGTGCCCGATCGAGCGCGTCCATACCGATCCGTTTGGATCCCGGACCACAAGTAGTTTTATCATAAAAACTACCTATGAATAATGGACCTGGCGACGAAAGAGCAATTCAAATGGAAGTTTTACCGTCTTGTACTGATGCTGAACCTCATCATACTCATCGTTGCCATCGCGATAATCGCCCTTTTCAGGGCACCTGAGGGATACCGGATTCCCGCATTTCTCCTCCTCGTTATCTCTGCTGTTGTGGCCACGGTTTATTTCCGGAGTCAGTATCAGAGCACCCGGAAGTGGTTGGAAAACCAGGAGTAGGGAGTATATGAAAGACAAAGGTTCTGATCCATCCTGAGGCACTGATGATCGAGAAAGTGAAAAGTGAAATCGAGCTGATGCAGCGGCATATTGAAGTTCTGAGGACAGTTGTCGCACATGAACCAATAGGAATCATGAAGCTTTCTGAAGAACTCGATCTTCCTTTCCACCGGATACGGTATTCGCTCCGCGTGCTGGAGCAAATGGGGTACATCAAAGCATCATCATCAGGTGCAGTAGCCACCGGGCTTGCTGCAGACCTTCTCTCTCACCTCGATTCCGAGATCGATGAAATGATAGCACTCCTCGATGGAATGAAAAAACCGCCTTCGTGACCGTTTTCCGGGACATAACGCTACTTTTAAA
>JAJRBV010000055.1 GCA_028679275.1 Methanoregulaceae archaeon | reverse complement strand
ATAGGACATAATGGCAGGACACTAAAATTCCCCTCGCCCCTCACTGCAGCATCTCAAGAGGGAACGCCGCATCGGGAGGGAAGGCCGACCGGCGTTCCAGCATCTTCATCGCCTGCTTGAGCCGGGCCCGGAGCTGCAAATTCTCGCTCTCGAGGCGGCGGACGCGCCGGTAGAGGGGCTCGGTTCCCCCTGCACCGCAGAGACTCGCGATATAGTGCTTCAGGAACCGGTCGGCATTGTTCTGCTTCCGTGGAATCCACTGGATATCGACCCGGATGTTCTTTGCGACGATCAGGTCCTTTATGGCAACTTTCTTCTGCAGAAAGGTGGGGCGTCGCGACGTCCCGGATTCAGAGAGATGCCAGACCACGACCTGGCTGTCGGTCCGGATGCGTGCATGGGCATGCTCGGGCAGGTGCTCGAGTGCGAGGATGACCGCGTTGAACTCAGCCTCGTTGTTGGATGCTCCCCGTTCGTAGGAGAAAAAGATCTCCTCGCCCGGGAACAGGGCGACCGAATGGCCGTCCCCGCTCCCGTCCACGACAATATCGATCCTCTCATGCATTGGTGCCTCACCAGATCCCGTATCCTGCAAATTCGGCGGTGTATCGGACTGAAAATATTCCAAAAAAAAGAGTGACGGAGCGCGAGGGGGAACCAGCGGTGCATCCGTGCTCTCCCCCGAACTCCAGTGCTGCTGCAACCGGTTCTCTCCCTCCGGTGGCTATAGAAGGGAATCAGGGCCCGTGCTATTTATTATTTTTGCTCCGTTCAGGAAAATAATGGCACAGATTGTCTTGTAAGCCGATCGAAGTGTTTAACCGGGCCAAAAAAATATCTCTTACATAAATGCATGAAAATAAAAATTAACGGATTATTTTTGTTATCGGGATCTCAAGGATGTCCTGTGCCCCTGCAGCCTTGAGACTCGGGATAAGGGTATTGACCGTGCCTTTCTGGACGACCGTCTGGATACTGTAGTAGTCCGCCCCGTGGAGCCGACTCACGGTGGGTGTTTTGAGCGCCGGAAGGGTAGCGACAACCCGCTCCATGGCATCTTCCGGTACGTTCATGGAGAGGAGGACCTGGTGGCGGGCATCGATCACACCGAGCAGGAGCGTGACTATCTCTTCTATTGCGCGCCGTTTCGCAACGTCATCGAAACTGTCGCGGTTGGCAATAACCACCGTGTACGACTCCATGATCTGCCCGATGATCTTGAGCCCGTTTCTCCGGAGCGTGGTCCCTGTCTCCGTAAGGTCCACGACAACATCCATCAGGTCCGGGACTTTTGCCTCCGATGCACCAAAAGAATGGAAGAGCTGAACCGGAATACCGAGCCTGCCAAAATATTCTTTCGTGATTTCATGATACTCGGTCGTCACCCTGCTGTTTGGCCGGATTTTGCTGACATCATCGATCGGCTCGTCGCGGTGGACCGCTACCACGATCTTTACATTCCCTTCACCAGTCTTTGAGTACGAGAGAGGGGAGACTTCCCGCACCCGTGCCCCTGTTTCCTTAACCCAGTCGAGGCCCGAGATACCCATGTCGAAATACCCCATCTCAACATACTTCGGTATCTCCTGGGGGCGAAGGATCTTCACCTTGCCAATCCGGTGGTCACGGATGACCGGGTTATAGTCACGGTCACCCCGTTTCACTTCAAGGTCTGCCTCCTTGAAGAGCTGAAGCGTCTGGGCTTCGAGGCTGCCCTTGGGAAGCGCGATACTGATCATTGCATACAGTGTTGACCATGACAGGAAAAAAACATCCCGTATACAAAGGTAGGTGCCGCTCCCGGTCTGCCCTTCAGGCAGGGCAGGCGCCAGGCGAATCGGTCAGATGCCGGGTCAGGACATCGTAGTGGAAAGCCAAAGATTTCCCTGATAAAAGATTCATGAGAGGGAATGGACCAAAAGACCGGAGAGCAGCTTTGGTTCAAACCACGTTGATTTCGGGGGCATGATCATATCGGCATCAGCGATGGAGAGCACGGTCTCCACCCGGACCGGCTGCATCGAGAAAGCGACCGCGTAGTCGCCCCGGTCCACCATGGCCTCGAGATCCGCAACCGGCCGCGCACCACCCAGGTACTGGAGTCGTGCATCACCGCGGGGGTCGCTGATCCCAAGGATGCCCTCAAGCACCCGGTGCTGGAGGAGCGACACATCAAGAGAACCGATAAGGTCTGACGACGGGGAGCCGGGCAGAGCACATTCGTACCATGCCCTGTCGAGATACATATGAAAGATATGGGGGAGATTCGTCCGGGGTGGGATCTGGTAAGCCCCCTGATTTACCGTTCCGTACGGGTGGACCAGACACGAGCGGGAGATTTCCTGCATGAAATCACCCGCCGTGCGGCCGCCAAGATCCCTCACGAGCCGGCTGTACCCGTGAATCCTGACACCCGAATCGGCAAAGAGCACTCCCATGAACCGGTCTGCTTCACCGGGCTCCTTCCCGGCAGCCATGCGCTGTTTTGCCACGTTGACGGCAGATTTTGCCCGGTGGTGTCCATCGGCAATGTACAGCCGCCCTACCGATGAAAATTCCGATTCAAGAAGGGAGAGTGTTGTTGTATCAGAAACCCGGAAGATCTGGTGAATGGATTCATCCTGCCAGCGAACCTCTGTGTCGGGAATCCCTGATGCCAGCGAGGCGATAAGACGGGAGAGATCGGCAGAGTCGCGGTAAATGAGCACGACAGGCCCGGTATGGGCATTCACCGTATCAATATGCCGGGTCCGGTCTTCCTCCTTGTCATAGCGTGTCTGTTCGTGCCGCCGGATAACTCCTGACGCGTAATCATCGACATGGAGGCAGCAGCAGAGCCCGGTAAAAGTGCAGGCTTTTGTAATAACCCGGTATACATACATGCCCGGATCCGGATCGGGTGCAAACAGGCCGGATGACAGGAGGGCGGCAAAACGATCCCGTGCATGGGAATACACGCGGGGATCGTTTTGAGGAATACCCGGGAGCTCGGCATCCGGACGGCTGATACGCAGAAAACTCATCGGGTTGTTCCTGATGACAGCCCCTGCTTCATCAGCAGTCACCACATCATAGGGCACCGCAGCGACCTGCGGGGCAGCATCCCGGTGAGGCCGGACTGCTGCAAAACGGAAGATCCTCACCATGAAAATACCCGGCTCTCTTTAGTCATTTCCTCTGACACTATATTATTCCAGTGACACCCACAGTACATGCCAATGGGCGAAGAGGTCATGATAAGGCGGGCGAGGCCTGAGGATATCTCCGCTATTGCAGATATCGAGGCAGTTTCCTTCCCGGACCCCTGGAGTGCCGGTATCCTTGCTGAGACCCTCACCTACTTCCAGAAAACATTTTTTGTCGCCACGTACCGGGGATCGGTCATCGGTTTCATTGCCGGCGGGCTGGAGGATACCGGCGAGGAGATATACGGGCATATCTGTAACCTGGCTGTTGCGGATCCGTTCCGGAAAAAAGGGGTGGGAAGGATGCTTGTCCTCCGGGAGGAACAGCAGTTCGCTATCGATCTTGCATCGGGAGTCCAGCTCGAGGTCCGGCTCTCCAATTACCCGGCCCGGCAGTTTTACCGGAAGATCGGGTACCGGGAGGTATTTCACATCGACCGCTATTATACGAACGGTGAAGATGCCGTTGTCATGATGAAATGGTTCCGTTTTTAACGCCCGAGTGTCTGGTGCGCTCTCGCAAGGTGCTGCGCGCCAAGCGCCCCCAGAAGCGAAAGCTCGCCTGCAAGGACTCCTGCCGCGATGATCTCTGCAAATTTCCGTGCATGGGAGCCGGGCGGATCACCCCCGCCTGCCACACCAAGCATCCTCAGGCATTCCTGCTGGGTTGCGATCCCGGTCCCTCCCCCGACGGTTCCGACAGGCAGTGAGGGAAGCGTCACCGAGACATAGACGCCACCGGGAACAGGATCCACGGTGGTCACTGCAAGGCTCCCCTCGACC
>JAJRBV010000176.1 GCA_028679275.1 Methanoregulaceae archaeon | reverse complement strand
TCGCCTGCCTTCTGGAGGATGGCGGATCGATCCTTGATATGTTCGCCGGAGTGGGTCCTTTTGCGGTCACCCTTGCAGAAAAGGCAGATCGGGTCCTAGCAAACGACATCAACCCCGGGGCCGTCCGTCTCCTGGTCCGGAACATCCGGATGAACCATGCAGACAACATACTCCCGGTCCTTGCTGATGCCACCCGTCTCCCTCACCTTGTATCAGGGACCTTTGACCGGGTGATCATGAACCACCCGACCGGGGCATTATCCTTCCTGCCGATTGCATTCCGTCTCTGTGCTAAAGGGGGGATCATCCACTGTTACGTGCTCCAGTCTTCAGATGGGGAGGCTCTGCCCGAAATCCTGAAGTATCCGGTTACAAAGATAACCGAGCATTATGTCCGTTCCTATTCCCCGGGAAAATGGCATGCGGTGTATGATATCCGGAAAAAATTCTGAATGTACAGCTCCCGCTCGTTCTTGCGAGGATATGTGTTTTTAAACGGAATGGGTAATTATACCGGAAAAATTCCGGAATACCGCCTGATATCAGAGCACCGGTATCCGAGTGAAGATCGTGGAAATCTGGGAAAAAAGGTTATTCGGCAGGAGCGTACTTGGTCCCGTAGTAGATGACCCCGCTGTCGCCGTCTGCACCGATCCGTCTGAAGACCGGCTTCACCCTCATCCCGATCCGGGCTTCTTCCGGAGCGCAGACGATCTGTGCTGAAGTCCTGGGTCCTTCATCAAGCTCGATGATGGCGTACACGTACGGGGTAAGCTGCTCAAACTGCTCGCTAGCCGTGCGAATAACCGTAAACGTGACAATTCTGCCATTTCCTGCAAACTTGTGATCAACGATCTTCCCGGCCCTGCGGCAGTCAGGGCAGAAGGAGCGGGGCGGGAAGAAGTATCTCCCGCAGGCTGTGCAGCGTGTCCCGATCAGGTTGTAGCGCTGTGGGATCTTTCTCCAGAACCGTGCGACCGACATGGTTCACACCCCGAGAATATGCACGGCGACCGTGGCTCCTGTGCCGCCGACATTGTGTGCCATCCCGATCTCAGCCCCGGTGATCTGCCGTCTCCCCGCCTCACCCCGGAGCTGTTTTGTGATCTCGTAGATCTGCTTGATCCCGGTCGCACCGACAGGATGCCCGCATGCTTTCAGACCCCCGCTCGTATTGACCGGGAGGTCCCCGTTAAGCGCGGTGATTCCCTCTTCAGTCAGCATGCCAGCCTCTCCTTTCCTGCAGAACCCGAGATCCTCAATCGCACAGATCTCGGCTATAGTGAAACAGTCATGCACCTCTACCAAATCGATATCTGCCGTGGAGAGTCCGGCCATCCGGAACGCCCGCATCCCGGCAGCAACCGTTGCATCAAGGGTGCTGATGTCACGCCTGTCATGGAGGGTTATCGTATCGCTTGCCTGGGCGCTTGCGAGCACTCTGATCGGGGTATCAGTAAACTCCCGGGCACGTTCGAGTGGCGCAACAACGACTGCCGCTGCCCCGTCAGTGATTGGCGAACAGTCAAAAAGGCGAAGCGGATCTGCAACAAGCGATGATTTCAGGACCGTGTCAAGGCTGATCTCCTGTTGGAACTGCGCAATGGGATTCCTGGCTCCGTTATAGTGATTCTTGACCGCGACAAGCCCGAGCTGCTCGCGGGTGAGGGGGTACCGGTGCATGTAATCCTGCGCGATCATGGCATAGAGACCTGGGAACGTTGCGCCTGCAAATCCCTCCCATTCACGGTCAGCCGCACCTGCCAGTGCATCCACGCTCACCCCTGTTCCTACGTCCGTCATCTTCTCGACCCCGGCAGCCACCACGATATCCTCAAGTCCTGACGCAACCGCTATCACGGCCTGCCTGAAGGAGAGCCCTCCTGATGCACAAGCCGCCTCTACCCTTGTTGCCGGGACATGGTGTGAGGCGAGGCCGGCATAATCCGCAATCAGTGCACCGACATGCTCCTGCTCGATGAAGCGTCCCGCACTCATGTTTCCCACGTACAGGGCATCGATCTGTTCACCGGCAACCCCTGCATCTTCGAGTGCAAGCGCTCCTGCCTCGACAAAAAGATTCCGGAACGAGGTGTCCCATTTCTCCCCGAAGGTGGTACACCCTGCACCGATAACTGCAACCTCTCTCATTTCTGCATCACGATCTTTCCCTTGTGTCTGGCGTATTGTGCATAATCGATATAGATCGGATCTTTCAGCAGGTGCTCAACTCCGGGTGCCGCATCCCGCCGGAATGAGCCACCTTCGATTTCATCCGTGACTTCGATATCAAACGCATCGCTCCCTGCCCCGGAGCCGAATGAGGCAACAAAGATGCGATCCCCGGCTTTTGCAATATCGAGCGTTGCGGCAAGCCCTATCATGGAAGAGCCTGAATACGTGTTTCCAAGCCGGGGCACAACGAGACCGGGCATTATCTGGTCCTGGGAGAATCCGAGGTTCCTGGCCACCCGCTGGGGAAACTTGGCATTTGGCTGGTGGAAGACCGCATAATCATAATCCTTCGGGCCTTTTCCCGACTGGTCAAAGATCAGCCTGACCGCCCCCTCGATATGCTTGAAGTACCCGGGCTCCCCGGTAAACCGCCCGCCATGCCGCGGATAGTCCTGCCCTTCCCGCCTCCAGAAATCCGGCGTATCGGTGGTGAATGAGCAGGTGCGGTGGATGATGGCTATCGGGTCTCTGAGGCCTATCAGGAAGGCCGCGCCTCCGGCGGCAGCAGTGTACTCGAGGGCATCGCTCGGCGCGCCCTGTG
>JAJRBV010000091.1 GCA_028679275.1 Methanoregulaceae archaeon | reverse complement strand
CTAACAGTTACGTCAGTAATGAGTTAAAGGTTTCGAAATATTTGTTTATAAACCGGTTTTCTGGGTTTTAATCACAAAACGAAGGTTTTTCCTGCAGAATTTACGCACCTCACATTTAGTTAAGTAAAAATAAATTGTGTAAGGATCAAGCAGGGATGATGGGGACCTCCGGGACCCCCGGTTATTGCGTTTCCCCCTGCGGGAACGTACTTTTTCACCCGCCTTCAATCTTGTAGGGTCTCCGGCATGAGGCCGGGTTTTTCCAGCCGGACCAAACGTATGATATCTGATATCCGCATATTCTTATCAGAGTAAACACTATGGCTGCAGATTCCTCTGAAACATTGGATCATCCCCGGAGGGGAAGACCGAGAACAAGAAGGAGGATCGCATCAGAAAGCCCCCCCCGATGTTTCGGTCCCCAGTGCAATCTTCCGGGTTCCCGGGATATCGTGGAAATACTTCCTGAAGAGCTCGAGGTGTTAAAACTGGTCGATCTATTGGGGTACGAGCAGGAAGAGGCAGCCGTTATTCTGGGGGTATCACGACGAACTGCCTGGCGGGATCTGCACGAGGCGAGGAGAAAAGTTGTTGATGCCCTCGTGAATGGAAAAGGGATCCAGATATCAGGGTGCCTCCTGCAAAGTCAGGGCAGGTGTCCGAAACTGAGCGATGAAATTTGTCCAAAGGCGAAGGAAGGCACCTGCCCTAAGAAATGGGACAGAAGAATCACCCAGGCAGGGAATCCGGATTGTCATGAAGGGTTGTGACGAGCATATTCCAATATTTATAAATAATTATACTCATATGTGTAATTATACTCAGCCCGATGGACATTCATGAGTGCCGGTTGTGCTGTTGGGGAACCGGGAACCATTACCAAAAAAGCCCGGATGTGCGTTTTCCCGGTCTGATCCCAAATGACTATTTACACAAAATCCGTGAAAATGTGGCGGAATTGGGCAGTCAGAACGGCATCGGCTGAACCAGTCTGGAGGAACTATGGGGCGATCAGAGCCGGTAATCAGCGTCCGTAACCTTTCGATGGAATTCTCAGGGAAAAAAGTCCTTGATTCCATCTCCTTTGAGCTTGGCGAGGGAGAGATCCTCGGTGTAATCGGGCGAAGCGGCAGTGGGAAAACGGTGCTGATGCATCTTCTGAGGGGGATTGATTCTCCTCCCACAGGGGGGGAAGTCATCTATCACCTTTCGATCTGCCCTGAATGTCCCCAAGTGACTATGCCTCGGATGGCTGGAAAGCCGTGTCCGGCCTGCGGGGCAACCATGGAACGGATCGATATCGACTTCTGGAACGGGGTGGAGCCTGAACTCCGGGAAAGAACGATGCGTCGTACTGCCATCATGTTCCAGCGGACGTTTGCCCTCTATGGAAATGACCGGGTCATTGAGAATGTTCTTTATGCCTTGGATGATGCCGGGTATCCCCCTGAACTGGCGATCAGCAGGGCCGCAAGTCTCCTCGACCGGGTAAAACTCCCCCACCGCATGATGCATATCGCACGGGATCTCTCTGGGGGAGAGAAACAGAGGGTTGTCCTTGCCCGGCAGCTTGCCCGTGAACCGATGATCCTCTTTGCAGATGAACCAACCGGAACCCTTGATCCCCGCACCGCTCGTCTTGTACATACCACGCTGGGTGATGCCGTGCGCGAAAACGGCATGGGAATGGTCATCACCTCCCATTTTTCAGGGGTCATTGAGGACGTTGCAAAAAGAGCGCTGCTCCTCGAAGAAGGAAGGATTGCTATGATCGGTGAGCCGGCCGAGGTAATCTCTCAGTTCCTGAGGAATGTTGACACCTCCGAGAGCAGGTTAAAGGGTGAACATGGTGAGCGGATTTTCTCTGCCCGTGATGTTGCAAAGCGGTATATAACAGTGGACAGGGGGGTCATCAGGGCTGTTCACGATGTCAGTTTTGATATCCCGGAACGGGAGATCTTCGGTATTATCGGCACAAGCGGGGCTGGAAAGACCACGCTCTCACGGATGATCTCGGGGATCATCGAACCGACCGGCGGCGAACTGCAGATGCGGATCGGATCTGACTGGGTTGATATGACCCGGCCCGGGATCAATGAACGCGGAAGGGCAAAGAAGCATATCGGGCTCCTCCACCAGGAATATGATCTTTATCCCCACCGGAACGTGCTCGACAATCTCACTGATGCAATCGGACTTGAGTTTCCAAAGGAACTGGCGCTCCACAAAGCCCGGGCAAGTCTCCTGATGGCCGGGTTTTCCGATGCTGCCATCCCTGCCATCCTGGCACGGTTTCCCGGAGAACTGTCAGAGGGGGAACGGCACCGGGTCGCGCTTGCCCAGGTGCTGATCAGGGAACCGAGAATGGTCATTCTTGATGAGCCGACCGGGACCATGGATCCGATCACCCGCAGGGACGTGGTGCACTCTATCCTTCATGCCCGGCAGGAGATTGACGAGACGTTCATCATCGTCTCTCATGACATGGACTTTGTCCGGGAGATCTGTGACCGCGTGGCACTGATGAGGGGAGGAACGATTATTGCACTCGGCAGACCGGACGATGTGCTGGAGAGCATGTCTGATGCCGAGAGGGGCGTTGCAGTCCAGCCGGCGAGAGGGGGTTCTTCCTGATCAGGGCAAGTACGATATCTATCTGGAATCATCCACGTCCCCTCGTGAAAAATGGCATTTGGACCATCATCCCAATTAACCCCTCTTTTTTATAGTCTGATGAATTCTCATCGAAAGTTACCTCTGGCCAATGTCACTGCTTTACTGGTCGTAAAAAATACGGGCTGGAACACCGGTCAAGCACGTTCGGTAAGAGATGAGGGGTAATAAGGTAAGAGGCTTTGAGCTCGTTACCTGCTTACCATCCGCTGCATCAGGGACATGATGCCTGGTTTTAATGGTCTCCGGGACCCCTGATAGGGCCCCATCGATTCCATTCCACACCCTTCCTGCATCTCACGATTGAGGCGTCCGCTTATC
Organism: Methanoregulaceae archaeon; assembly: GCA_028679275.1. GTDB lineage: Archaea > Halobacteriota > Methanomicrobia > Methanomicrobiales > Methanospirillaceae > UBA9949. The sequence goes on along the minus strand of JAJRBV010000091.1, from coordinate 1,655 downwards.
TCGTCAAAGATTCTTTTATAGGCGATGCAGTGGGGATCGACCCCGGTAATCTGCCCGTCTGTCGCAACCAGTGCATTGTAGGGGCATCCCCCCCTGCAGTACCGGATATGCCTGCACTCAACGCAGTGTTCAGAAACAAACTCTTTGAACCTCATCAACCTCTTCCCTGCGTCAGAACTGGCAAGTGTTTCCCTGTCGGGATGATCATACACGGTGCCCATCACCCATTCCGGCATTCCAATAAACCGGTAGCAGGGATAGATATTCCCGTCAGGGCCTACCGCAAAGGTAGAGCCCATGCAGTCGGCAAAGGTGCAGACAGTACCCCGGTGGAAGAACACGCATTTGACAAGGTCGTTGATATTCATGATCTCGATCCCACCCGGATGCTCAAGGGTCTGGTCCAGGAGGTACACGAGCAGATCGCCGTATTCTTCAGGGTCAAGTGTGTAGGGTTCAGGGTTTTTGTTACGAAGCGAAGGAAGGGCGGGGTGGAGTTTGAGGGTGAACCCTTTCTCCTGGAAAAACCGGTAGATCTCCTCCCGGAACTTAACCGACTGTGAGGTAAAGGTACAGATAAAACTGACCTGGAGCCCGTGAGCCCGTGAAATCTCATACCCTTTCATGGTCTTTTCAAAGTAGCCCTTTCCTCTCTGGAGGTCGTTAATTTCAGGAGGCCCGTCAATACTCGAACCGATGGGGACATGATACCCGGCAAGGACCGAGGCAAGTTCCGGTGTCATCAGCCAGAGGTTGCTCTGGAGGGCAAAGTCCGGGTTCATGCGCTTCAATCCCCCTGACAGGATCGGCAGGGCCTGCCGGAAGAAGCCGGGGCCGGCAAGAAGGGGTTCCCCGCCATGGAAGGTGAAGGTCACCCGATCTTCCGGAAATCGGCTGAGCCATTCCACTACCTCATTCACCACCTCGATACTCATGACAGGAGATCCCGGCTCGGAACTCCAGCAGTACCTGCAGTGGGCAGGACAGCCAAGGGTGGGAATGAGCATCACGTGGAATGGATTTTTCATGATAACAGTTTTTTCCGCTTAACCCTGCATTATGGTATCTTTTGTAGCTGGGTTCGCGGGAGAATCCTCATGATTTTCTCTCTCGAATTTTTCCCTTCATCTGTGATCTCCACAGCAATCTGATCCTCGCCGAAAGACCAGGAATTGCACCCGGGAATCCGGACCGGAATTTTGGGAAAGGGCTGGTTGTAACGGTATCAGATTAAAAAAAAAAGAAATTGTGGGAGGGTCCGGTTAACGGGCCGGGATGATCAGTGCACGCTCTCCGGCGGGCATGAACTCGCGGATGGCACCCTTTGCGAACTCGCGGCGCGGTTCGGAGAAGTCGAACTTGAGCGAGGGGTCGGCAAACGCGATCTTGATCAGCGGGTTGAGTGCCCAGGCATCGCCGCGGGTGATGTGAGCCGCTCCGGCGATAGCTGCGTACTCTCCCTGGTGACCCACGTTCATGGCGTAGTTCGGGTAGTTGGCGCCACGGAGTTCTCCGACACAGCCTTCGTCCGCCCTGTAGGACTCGGTGTTCGCGGAACCGCACTGGTCCTGGAGGTCGTAGCCGTAGAACCCGAGCCGTGACCAGCCTTCCTTGTGCAGGAGCATGGACAGGTACCAGCCGTTCAGGCCGGCGTT
>JAJRBV010000033.1 GCA_028679275.1 Methanoregulaceae archaeon | reverse complement strand
GCAAAAAATTTTAAACCGATGATGCGCGGTTTTTATTTCTCTTCCCGGACCATGGAGATCGCTTTTTTCGGGCACTCCTGGGCACAGATCCCGCATCCCTTGCAGTAGTCGAGGTCGACTTCGAGATCCTCGCTGATCGCTGCATCAGGGCAGAACATGGCACAGAGCCCGCATGCATTGCATTGTTTCTTGTCGACAACAGGTCTGAAGACACGCCAGGAACCGGTCTTCCCCGACGCCCCCCTGACCGGCCTGCTCATCGCCGGACGGGTGCTCATATCACCAGCTCCTGGTAGGCCGCCTCTGCAGCCCTGACATTTCTTTCATCGGTAAACATCTCGCGGATCGCGTTCTTTGCCGAATCGACGGAGATTATTCCCATCTTTGCGAGTGCGCCAAGTACCGGGGTATTAAGGATCGGACTCCCCGCAACGATCAGTTTTTCTTTGAGTGCTATCCCGGTCAGGTCGACCGCACGGGCAGGATACCCCTGTATCGTTCCCCTGTCCCTTCCGTTGATCAGGACTTCTCCGCCAGGTTTTAAACCATGGAGGACATCCACAACCTCCATCACGCTTGGATCGAGGACAACGACCAGGTCCGGGTTTCGTATCTGGCTGTAAACCCGGATCGGCCGGTCATCGATCCGGACATAGGAGACTACGGGGGCTCCCCGTCGTTCCGCTCCATAAAACGGGCATGCCGTTGCATATTTTCCGTCACGGAATGCGGCGAGCGCAAGGAGCCGGGCGGCAGTGACCCCGCCCTGTCCCCCCCGGGAATGGATACGGATCTCATACATTGCCGTTCACCCCAAACCAGAATTCCCTGCCAGGCTTCCGGTCTCTTACAAACCCTGCGATATCATCGAAGGTGACCTCCTGCCCGCCAAGACCCGCAATCACGCTATAAGGCTCGATGCGTGACCTGGCCATCAGGGAATGGGCCAGGATCCCTCCAAAACCGAACGAATAATCACGATCGATCACCACGATGTCTCGACCGGAGAGGTCGAGTTCAGGGAACGGGCGGAGCCAGCGAATCCTGAGTGATCCTGCATTCACCCCCTCATTTCGTAACAGGTCCACCGCGACTTCCGCCTCCTTTCCAAGGGTTCCCATGGCAATCACCACCACATCGGCATCCTCATACCTGTACTCTTCGGCAACTCCGTAGTTCCGGCCGAACCTTTCGGCAAAGTCCTGCTCGGTCTCCGCAATGACCCTCACCGATTTCCGCATCGACTGTTCGATCTCCCACCGGAACCGGAAGTGCTCATCAGGCCCGGTCAGCGTTCCGTAACCTGCAGGATTTGAGATATCAATCGCGTGGGGAAGGTGAAGGGGGGGAACAAAGCTGCCTGGTGTTATCGTCTCGAGCGACTGCATGGAGTGTGACAGGAGAAATCCGTCCAGGTTGACCATTACGGGAAGGAGGACATCCTCGTGTTCAGCGATCCGGAATGCCATGATGGTAGCATCGTACGCTTCCTGGACCGTGCTGACATAGACCTGGAGCCAGCCGGTATCCCGCTCCTGGAAGGCATCGGTGTGCTCGGCCCAGACATTCCAGCCGGGTCCGATCGCCCGGTTCACATTCGCCATCACGATAGGGAGCCTGGCCCCAGCGGCCCAGTTGACCATCTCGTGCATGTAGAGGAGGCCGTGCGAACTTGTCGCGGTAAACGTCCTTGCCCCCGTGATACCGGCCCCGATGCAGGCTGCCATCGCAGAGTGCTCGCTCTCAACGGGGATATACCGGCTGTCCAGTTCACCGGATGCAACATACTCTGCAATTTGCTCCACAATCTCGGTCTGCGGGGTGATAGGGTATGCCGCGATGACCTGCGGCCTGACTTCTTTTACCGCTGCCGCGACTGCTTTATTTCCGGTTGCAACGGTCAGCATAATCCGTCCGCCTCCTTCTTCAGGTGCTCTGCGCGGAGCTGTGCCTGCGACTTCAGTGCATCGAATGCCTTCCGGTCGATACCCTTAAACCTGCCCTGGCCCGAAAGGTACTCCTCGAGCGGAACAGGTTTAATCATTGCCGCTTTTGAAGGACCGTTGATAGTGACCTTTCCAAATTCCCTCTCATACAGGATCCACATGCCTGATTTGACCGCGAGTTTCCCCATCTCAATGGTCATCTCCGAAGAGAAGCGCCATCCCGGCGGACAGGGGGCAAGGACATGGATGAACTTCGAGCCCCGGAGAGAGAGTGCTTTTACGACCTTTTTAAAGAGGTCCTGCGGGTAAGCGGCACAAGCTGTTGCCAGGTAGGGCGGGTTGTGGGCTGCAACGATGGCATCGAGATCCTTCTTTGCATGGATTTTCCCGCCCGGTGTGGTGGTAGTCCGGGCACCAACAGGCGTTGACCCTGATCGCTGCATACCGGTGTTCCCGTATGCCTCGTTGTCATAGCAGATATACAGGAAATCGGTCTCCCTTTCGAATGCTCCCGACAGCGCCTGGATGCCGATATCGACCGTCCCACCATCACCTGCATATACGATCACATTGGTCTTTTTTCCGGCTTTCTGTAATGCCTCGCTCATTCCCGATGCACACGCTGCCGCGGCAGCGAATGCAACGTTGTATACCGGAACATTCAGTGCGGTACTGGGGAAGATACCCTGGATGACGCTGGTGCAGCAGGCGGGAACAACGAGGACCGTATCAGGCCCCGCTGCCTTGAGGACATACCGGAGAATAAGGGAGGAGGGGCACCCTGCACACGCCGATGTGCACTTCAGGACATACTCCTCTTTGGGGATCTCGGTCATGGGAAATCGTAAGAAAGGTTAGCCTTCCATCAGTAATAAGGGTATTATTCTGCCGAATCCGGCGGATGCCATGCTTACTCCAGCCGTTCAGCCCGGTATCCGTGGTTACGGAGTCTTTCTTTGAGGGCAGCTTCACTTGTATCTGAATCGATCTCTTTCCATGCGGATTCAAGGACCGGATCGGAGGTCACAAGAGTCCTCCTTCCCTTCACATACCCCGCTTCCCGGTTTTCGCGGTTATAGATGAGCATCGTCCTGCACATAAATTCCCGGCACAGGTGGGGCCGGGTCTCATAGATTGTGCAGGTAAAGAGATCCCCCTCTTCTTTCCGGAGGAACGGGCACCAGGAGGGATCCTTTTTCCCCGATTCAAAAATTTCCCGGTGCCGGGGATGAACCGCAACAGGGAGCAGTTCCCCAGTGACTGCAACGCGGCAGTAGTGATATGCTGAAGAAATGCTCCGCTCGATCCGGATATGCCTCCCGAGGCTTATGCAGCATTTTCCGCACCGGGTGCAGGCAAATCGTGCCATTGTCCTGCTCCTGTGATAGATATATTACGGGAGAATGTATGAAGATGGAGGCCGGATTTCAGCGACTCCCCTCATCCAGATCACGAATCACCCGTTCAAGGGCAGCATGATGCTCCCGGATCCTTTTAAGAATCTCCCCCCTCCTCCCTTCCATGGGAAGAGGAATGAAAGGGATACCGCAGTCCACATCCCAGAGGATAAGCCCGTCAGGTGGTGCAGGGGAGAGCGGTGAGAGCCTTTCCCCGTCAAGCCTGAGTAGAACTGCCTCCTCTCCCTCTTCCCCTTGACCTATACGCCGGAGGCAGGCAGCCATGAGCCGGACCATGTTCCAGAGAAAACTATCACCCGTCACCTCGAATATGCAGGTGCCGGGCTCACTCCAGACCCTCGCGGAGGTGATCGTCCGCTCTGGGCTTCGTTCACTGGTCTTCGAAAAGACAGAGAAATCGTGGGTGCCGACAAAAAGCCGGGCAGCGGAATCCATTGCCTTCTCGTCAAGGGCTGTGGTCCCGAAATAATACCGGTACGTCCGGCTTCCTGCATCGTAACGCGGGTTGAAACCAGGCTCGGTCTTCGCATATCCGTTTATCCAGCAGTCTGAAGGCAGCTGCCAGTTGAGGGCAGAGAGGGCCCGGGAAGGATAAAGCGTCGAAAAGGCAAAGATCTGCCTCCTGGCATGGACTCCGCGATCAGTCCTCCCGGCAGCAGAGAATCGGGCACTCCGGAAGTCGGAAAAGAGCCCGAGCCTGATGCAGGCCGAGACAAATTCGCCCTCAACGGTCCGCTCCTCTGCCTGCATCTGCGACCCATAGAACCGGTCACCGAGGTAAGCGATTCTGCAGGCCAGTCTCACCGGTGGGAGATCCGGCGCCTGAACTTCTTCCATGTATTCCTTATGGTCTGGCGGGTATAGCTGGGGAGGGGGGTCATCTTCCCGCCGGCGTTTGTCTTGCCTGCCCGTATTGCGGCAAGGATTGATCCGCAGTCTTTCTCCGCATCCACGTTCGTCCTTCCAAATCCGACATATCGTGAGTGGTGTGCATCGGATCCCCCGACACAGGGCTTGCCTATACGCCGTGCCATTCGTGCGGCCTTGAGGTTTGCCGAGCCGACGATATACCGGCTGTTGAAGACCTCTATGGCATCCACGGAATACAGAGCAGAACGAAGTTTCCTCCCGACTCCGTGTCGCCAGATGTGATACGGGTGGGGGAGGATGAGGACCGCCCCCCTCTCCTTAGCAATCCTAATGGTTTCAAGCACATCAAGCCCGGAGGGGATCTTCTCGGTGACCCCGAGTGCGATAAGGTGACCCTGCCGGGTCGAGATCTCGATTCCGGGAATGATAACAATGTTGGAAGGGATACGGAGTGCGGCAACTGCTCCCTCCACTGTATCGTGGTCGGTGATAGCAATCGCATCAAGACCGGCTGCTTCTGCCCTGTGTATGACCTCCTCAGGAGTGCTCTCCCCATCTCGTGAAAAACTGGTGTGAACATGGAGGTCGCAGGAAAGCATGGTACCATATGACTTTTTATCTCAGTGGTATTAAGGAAACTTATGCGCATCCTCCTCCCTACCGGCTCATCAACCTATGAATTGGTGAAAAAGGCAGCCCGGGGGATGGATGCAGACGTTGTCGTGACAGGGGAGATCGCTTCTTTTCTCACCCCTGCGCAGCTTGACGGGCTCCTTACCTGTGGCGGGTACGATCTGGCGCTCGTCTCGGGCATGTGCACTGCATCATTCGCAGAGGTTGAACGGCGGACCAGAATCCCCGTATACCGGGGACCCCGTCATGCCGCTGATCTCGGTCTGATCCTGCCTCTGCTGGGAACAATCACGCTCTCCCGGACCATTCCGGCCGATGACTTCCTGGTAGCCGAGAAGCGTGCGGAAGCCATGCGGTTCATCGTCAAACGGGAGGAAGAGGCAGAAGGGGAGTACTTCATCAGGGGCTTGAAAATCGGTGGCAGTTCGAGGATGAAGGTTCTTGCCGAGATCATGGACGCCCACAGGGAGGCACATATCCGTGCAAAGGTCTGCGGGTATTTCGCATCCGGTGCTGATATCGTGGACCTGGGATTCGGGTTTGACGCAACCCCTGATGACGTGAAGCGTGTTTTTAGTGAACTGGATGACCTCCCAGGACCTCTTTCCATCGATACCCAGGATCCGGTCCTGATCGCGGCAGGGCTCCCGCGGGCTGACCTTGTGCTCTCCCTGTCAGATCGGAATATCGGTCTCGTGGGATCCCTTGTGGCCGAATACGGTGCGGGTGCCGTAGTTGTGCCCCGGGATCAATCCCTTGCCGAGAATATCAGGCGGGCAGAGTCTGCAGGGATCTCCTGTATTATCGCCGATCCCCTCCTTACTCCTGTGGGATCAGGGCTGGTCTCTTCTCTCTCGAATTTCAGTGATCCCGGCTACCCCCTTTTCTTTGGTGCGGGTAACGTGGCAGAACTCCTCGATGCCGATTCAATCGGGGCAAACGCACTCCTTGCCGGGATGGCAATGGAGGTGAAGGCATCGGTGATATTCACCAGTGAGCATTCGGACAAGACCCGGGGGTCCATAGGGGAGATGCGCCGGGCGACAGAGATGATGATGCTTGCAAAGGGACGGCCCTACCCTAAGGATCTCGGGATCGATCTTCTCATACTCAAGGAAAAACGGAGAAGGAGGGAACCTCCGCTCAATTATAGGGAAAAAATACCCGCGGGCAGGATGCCGCAGGAGATCACCTATGATCCCTGCGGGAATTTCCGTATCGGGATTGAGGGGGACGAGATTGTGGCAGTAATCAACGGAAGGGCATACCGGGCGAGATCGTGGGCGGACGTGTTCCATTCCATCCAGGAACACGGGGAGGTCTCACTCCTCGATCATGCCGCCTACCTTGGAGCCGAACTCTACAAGGCTGAACTCGCCATCAGGTTCGGAAGAAGTTTTGAACAGGACGGCCCATTCTGAAACCGGGTGTCCCGACCCCTGGTTTAATCTCTCCTCTATCCCAAAACTAGGGCAGGATATGCGTATCAGGGGAATACGAAAGGACCTGCTTGCCCTCCTACTGAAGCTCGGGAGGGAACAGCACCCGAACGAATTTGCCGGGCTCCTTCGCGAACAGGATGGTATCATTGAAGAGATCAACCTATTGCCGGGTACTACAAGCACCCAATTCTCTGCAAGCCTTTTTCTTGATATGATGCCGCTCGACACCCACCTGGCCGGGAGTGTCCACTCCCACCCGAACGGGCTAATCTTCCCTTCTGATGCCGATCTCGGGTTCTTCCCGCGGACCGGCAGGTACCATATCATCGTGGGATTCCCCTATGAAGAGGACGACTGGCGTTGTTTTTCGGCTAATGGTACACCGGTTGACATGGGAGTGGTTGAATGAAGCGGATCGTTGCCACGGGAACCTTTGACCTGCTTCACCCAGGGCATCTCTACTATCTCGAGGAGTCGCGCCGGCTTGGAGATGAACTGTACGTAATCGTGGCTAGGGATGCAAATGTCCGGCACAAGCCAAAACCGGTCATCCCCGAGGACCAGCGTCTTAAGATGGTCGCGGCGTTAAAACCGGTCGACCATGCCGTGCTCGGCGACCTGCATGACATGTTCCGGCCGATCCGAGAGATCGGACCCGCGATCATTACCATCGGTTTCAACCAGCATTTTGATGAAGTAAAGATCATGGCAGATCTCCGGATGAGAGGGATCCTCTCTGAGGTAGTGAGAGTAGGCCAGTATCCCGGGGATTCCTGTTCCAGTACAAGCCGGATCATCCGGAAGGTTCTGGACCAGTATAAAGAAAAATAATGAGGTCGGAAATGAACAGGAAGCAGCCATCCCGCGGTTTTTCAACCTTAACCTGTGATGAACGCAGAAAGGGTGATACACGGATTCAGAACCTGACTAGATATCGATTGTATATTCAATAAATCCGGCCTGGAGCGGTTGCAGGTTAACAGTGGGATAATTAGGGAATAATACTATTTTTACGACTATCTCTACCTAATAAAAAAATACATCCGAAAATGTCTGATAATAGCAGTTCTAAAATTGATAAAAAAAGTGATACAGCATTCATACAAGCTGAAATTAAATCCTTTCCTGATACATCCCTATCGCATCATAAGGGATGCCACAGAGGCGGGTGTAAGCCAAAGGTGCAACCCAAAGGAGCGTCTATCAGGGCATGCAACTCTTTGGATGCATGAAAAAAGTGGTTGAATTGACACGATGCCCCTAATTAAACTGAAAATCTATGCTCTCCCCTCAACGCATCAGGAACATCGCAATTAAAAAGGTTCACCGTTTGCCGGAAATATCCTCAAATGGTGGTTCTCTGAAGAAAGGGCATCGCTCTTTCAGGCATTCAGTGTTCTGGTCAGAGAACCGGCAATATATACCACCGGGCTCCGGGAGCCGGATACCCATCTCTTTTACGAGGAACCTGATCGCTTCCTGCAGAGCCAGGAACGTGTTCCTTTTACAGCACCGGGGGCCGCCATGAAGGGCGATCTGTTCAAGGGCTCGTGCCGTCATGAGATTAGCCATACGCCATTCTTCGCGCGAGAGCGGGGTTGCCCCCGTTACGATACTGATAAAGATACCGGCTCCTACGGCAGCGCCGCAGTCCCCGAGAAGGCCGCAGAATCCGCCTTTCACCATTCCTGCCCGGTGCCGGGCAATTTTTATTCCCCGCTCCTTCTTCCCGGTTTCCTGCGTGTGATTATAGAGTGCCGCAATCATGACCGCGGGTACGAGGAAATGATGCTCAGGCCCGTGTACCTTGACCTTCTGGCTTGAGAATATCCGTTCGGCGATAATGAAGGGATTGTTTTCTGTGCTCCGGAGGCAGATGACCTCTATCAGGTCTTCTGTATCCATCCGGTGGCAGCGGTCGCAGATGTAGTGGCCTTTCACACATCGGGTCCCGGAGAGCGACTTCTGCTGGCAGTACGAACACTCCATCTCTTCCGGATCAGCAAGATATTCGAGATCACTACCGCACATAAGGCAGCCTGAAGGGGAAGGAGTCATGTTGTGGGAGTGTAGCAGGGATGAAGAATAAAAATATCGGGAGCTCCGGTAAAGGCCGACTTCTGGAGAATTGGGAAGATTATCTCCCAAATGTTTATATGAAACCATCAGCATCTCCCTGTGAGGAATGCTGTGGAACCTTCCCTTAACTCTGAACTCTCACGCCTCACATCACTGGCATCTGCCAAAGGTGTCCTGGCAAAACCTATCCCCACTAGAGATGTCATCGTCTCCCAGTGGGTCCGCTTCAAATGCCGGTATGGGTGCAAAGGTTACGGAAAGCATATGGGATGCCCGCCATATACCCCCTCGCCCTCAGAGACAAGGGCAATGGTAAACGAATACAAGACGGGGCTCCTGCTAAAATTTGAAGGGGTACCCGGGCATGAGGCATTCGGGCCCGATGATTTGCCTGAAGATTTCCATCACTTCTACAGGGACCTGATCCTCTGGGTCAATACAACCGTTCATCAGATCGAAAAGACGGCATTCTATGACGGTTTCTACAAGGCGTTTGGTTTTGGAGGATATCCCTGTATCTATTGCGATGAATGCATTGCCGAACAGTGTGAGGGCCCGGTTGATGAGAGCATGAGAAGGAAATGCCGGCATATGGATATGGTCCGGCCCAGTATGGAAGCAGCCGGAATGGATGTATTTGCCACTGCAAAGAACGCAGGATGGGAGCTTTCCACCATACCCTGCAGGGATATGGAATACGGGAAAGTGATCCACTG
>JAJRBV010000032.1 GCA_028679275.1 Methanoregulaceae archaeon | reverse complement strand
ATCGTTGCCACATTCGTTCCTGACCGTGAGGTTCACGGAATAGGTGCCGGGGCTGGTATAGGTATGAAGCGGATTCTGTTCGGATGAGAGGCCACTGTCTCCGAACTGCCAGGACCAGTTGAAAGGATTATTGGAGGAGGTATCATTGAACCAAACGGTCAGCGGAGCGGTTCCGGATGATGGATTTGCCGTGAAATCTGCAACAGGCAATGGGCATACCGTGACGTTGACCTGTTTCGTGACCGAATCGCTGCCACATTCGTTCCTGACCGTGAGGTTCACGGAATAGGTGCCGGGGCTGGTATAGGTATGAAGCGGATCCTGTTCGGATGAGAGGCTGCCGTCTCCGAACTGCCAGGACCAGTTGAATGGATTATTGGAGGAGGTATCATTGAACCGGACGGTGAGCGGAGCGGTTCCGGATGATGGATTTGCCGTGAAATCTGCAACAGGAGAACTATTCAGAGAGACCGTGAACTGTTTTGAGATGGTTGAATTAAGGACAGTTGCATTAATGCAGGTCTTACGCACAGTGAGATTTACCCGGTAACTACCTGGAGATGTATAGGTATGGACGGGATTCTGCTGAACCGATGTTGTTCCGTCGCCAAATTGCCAGGACCAGTTGTCAGGGAGGTTTGTGGACGAATCGGTAAACCTTACTGTAAGAATTTCCGTGCAGTTCGGAAGGACGAAGGTGAAATCTGCAGAGGGAGCCGCACAACAGTCGCCATCCCGCAATACGGTGATAAATCCCCCGATATCGCGTGGTAAAAAAGTTGGGGGATAGGGATTTGTTGTCGGAAAATCGGTTGATTTGGTCAGCCCGGTTATGTATACCCCGCAGAGATTATCGATTGCAATTGCATGTCCCTCATCCTTGCCATCGCCCCCCAGATAACTCAGGAATTCGGGAGTGCTCTGTCCCGGGACAAATTTTGCGACAAATGCGTCAGATACTCCGCCACCGATTTCAGGCTGGAACGCGTTGATGGTGTGAAGGTTTCTTGCCTTCGTTATTCCTGTGATATAGGCATTCCCGGATGAATCGACCGCAACACCCCGCCCTTCATCAAATCCAGGTCCGGTGAGATAGGTGGAGAGGGAGAGGGCACTGCCATCTGGCTGGAGACGCGTATAGAATGAGGTGATCAGCCCGGGATTCGTCGGTATAAAAGCTGACTGAACCGGAAAATTGTCAGATCTGGTAAGTCCTGTCACATGAACAAATCCTTCTTTATCCACTGCGATGGCTCGGGCTGCATCCTGACCAGATCCCCCAAGATATGTGGAAAAGATAAATGAACGTCCATCAGGTGCAACTTTTGTAATAAATGCATCGCTGTACCCCCCGAATGAAGGCTGGAACGCATTCCTGACAGGGAAATTCCTTGAATTTGTTTCACCGGTAATATATGCATTTCCTGAAGTATCAACGGCAATTCCGTAACCGTTTTCATACAGGAGACCCCCGATGTATTCAGAATAAAGGAACTGGGTCCCGTTTGTATTGATTTTTACAATAAAAGCATCAGAATTTCCTGCATGGGTAGTATTCTGGGGCCCGTGATTTAGGGGAAATACTTTTGAACTGGTACTTCCTGCAATATATGCATTCCTCGCAGAATCGATGGCTATTCCATACCCGTCGTCCTGACCGGTCCCTCCGATATAGGTTGCATAGACAAGTGCTGTACCATTCCGGTTGAGTTTTATTGCGAACGCATCGTTCTGGCCGGCATTGACGGACTGGATCGCATGGATAACCGGGAAGTCGGTAGAATTTGTTGACCCCGTAATATAGGCATAGCCATCAGGATCAACACAGATACTACTGCCGGTATCATCACGATTCCCCCCGATATAGGTGATATAATCCGGGAAGGTTCCCTCAGTATTAATTTTTACGACGACCGCATCAGTCCCCCCGCTGAGGGTTCCGTTCGCATCAAAGGGGGCAGGGAAGGAGATACCGGTTACATAGACATTTCTCTGTGAATCCACGGCCACGCCATTTGAATCAGCAAATCCTACTCCCCGCAGATAGAGGCTGTATCGGATAACCGGGTCAATGATAAGGTCTTTTTCCCTGTCATACTCCCCAAACCTGAATCCCACCCGGTCCTCGGATAACAGGATAAAGGCGGCAGGGATTCTGACTTCCTTCCCCTCAATCTCTTGATAACAGTAGGGAGCACTCTGGGTCAGTGTACCAGCATTGGTCCGGATAAGGAGTGCCCCGTCCGGATTGATGGTGAGATCTTCATGGCCGTTGTATACGGTTATTACCGATTCAGGATTCGATCCTGGTTTTGCCCTGAAAATGCTTTTTATTCCTTCAGGACGTCCTTCATAGACAAGATCTATCCCTGGATACAGGTCAGGGTAGGAGATGGCACGATAGGTCCTGACCCCGGTTATCCATCGGGAAGGGTCCCCCCGCATGAAATTGATACTGCAGGGGAGCGGTTCAAGTCCTTTCACTGCTGAAGCGCCGGATGCGCCTTCGTACGTGAAACCGATTCTCGATGATATCAGCTCATCGTTGACAGACCTGATGACCCTGATAATTGCCCCATCACCGGTAAAAAATACTATCCCTCCATCAGAGATGACCTCAAAGAGGACCTCTCCGCTGCTCTGTCCCTGATTTTCGATGAAAAAGAGCGGTTTTGAGGAGGTAAGGCTCTCCTGGTCTTCCGGCGTTGCTACCGGGACTGTTCCGGCCGTACCCGGATCATCAAAGGGAAGGGGTACCTTCCCCAGCACTTCAGATATGTCTGGTGCGGTATTGGGTTCAGAAATCACCTCTGCGGAACATGCAGGAATGAATCCTGATAAGAGCACCATAAGTATGAATAACAGCAGGATCTCTTTTTGTCTCATAAAAACCCTTAATGTCAGTTGAAGAATTCATATATTATAAATTTATCCCATAAAAAGCGATATTCTGACTGCTTTTCCTTCCAGCAGCGATTAAACCAAACATTCATGTACTCAAATTTTATCTTCCCTGAACATAAGCGATATTTTGTTACAGGGCTCAGTAGATCTTCAGTACACGCACGGATTTCCGAAGATATCACGGAGATCAGAGTTCAATCGCACTGGGAGTGTGGAAAAGAAGGTGGAAGGAGCGGGACGTATCTTTGCAGGAGAATATTGCAGGGCACGGTACGCCCGCGCCGAATTTGCGGGGGAACGTCCTGCTCTTCTCACCCCGGGCGGCATGATGTGCCGCCTCCTCTTTGTAGCCGGTACTCTGACCGAAAAGGAGCAGAATACCGCGGATCTCTTCTATGGACGGGTGGCTGATCCCACGGGTGTATTTGAACTCCGGAAGGTACGACCGGACACCGGGCTGCAGGCAGCCATCTCAGGAATCGAACCACCGGCGTTTGTGACCGTGATCGGTCAGGCCCGGATGACTTCAGGCAGTGCAGATCCATCTCCCTACCTTGAAGTCCATGAGGTAAGGGAGGTCGATCGACGGATCAGGGATACCTGGATCATCAGGACTGCCGAGCTTACCGGTGACCGGCTCTCCCTCATGAGAAAAGCGATCAGATCCGGAACGGGAAGTGATGAAATAATCGGGGCCATTGCAGAATTCCAGGTGGGATGTCCGGACATTGAACACCTTGCAGGGATGGCATGCAGGGCACTCTCCCAGGTAGCCGGGATACCAGGAAAGGATGAAACCAGACCGGAGGTCAGGGAAAAAGTGCTCTCCATTATCAGGGAATCGGCAGGGAAGAGAGGCGTTCCGCTCGATGAACTCATCGGGCTTGCAGGGAAATACGGAATTGATGAAAAAGGGGTCAGGCAGGCTGTCCGGACACTTCTGGAAGAAGACGAATGCTATCAGCCGGCTCGTGAAGTATATAAGCCCCTATGATACTCGAATTTTTGAGCCAGGGCCCGGCACTCCTCCTGAAGGATGAAAAAAAAGTGCTGGCAGTTGCCGACCTCCACCTTGGAATCGAGTCTGAACTTGACAGGCATGGGCTTCATTTCCGGAGCAGGACCAGAGAGAGAGGTGAACGGGTCGAGGCCTGCATCAGGGAAACCGGGCCGGACCTCCTTATCCTGCTTGGTGACCTGAAACACGGAATACCGTTCACCTCCCGGCAGGAGCTCCGCGAGATTCCTGAATTTATCGACCGTCTCCGCTCCCTTGTCCCCCTGTGTCTGGTGCCGGGGAATCATGATGTCGGCATCCAGCAGTTCTTCCATCCGGACGAAATGGGAGCAAAAGAGGGCGTGGTCATCGATGGGGCAGGGTATGTTCATGGCCACATGTACCCTGATAAATCCCTTGCAGGAAAGCTCATAATCGCTGGACATCATCACCCCATGGTGTGTCTCAGGGATGAGGTGGGATGTGCACTCCGCTCCCCTGCATATCTCTTCTCCCCGCTCAGTGAGGAGTGTCTCGGTTTTCCCCTTGTCCGAGGAGAGCAGGAACGGAGCAGGGTTATTTTTATGCCCTCATTCAATGAACTGACCGGATACGATCTTTTAAGAACCGTGAAGGAACCGTTCAGCCCGCTCTCCCGGTGCATAAAAGCCGGAGAGGCGGAGGTTCTGCTTCCTGACGGCACGTTCCTTGGACCGCTGCAAGCCCTGGAGGGATATGGGGCCGATCAGGAATCTTGACGAAAGGATACAGGAGTGTATCCGGAACCGTGGATTTGAGGAACTATCCGAGATCCAGGACCGTGCAATTCCACTTGTTGCCTCTGGCAGGAACCTGGTACTGATTGCACCGACCGGGACGGGAAAGACCGAGAGTGCCATGATTCCGGTCTTTGACAGGATGCTGAAGGAAAGGTCAGGAGGGTTTACCACCCTCTATATCACTCCGCTCCGTTCACTGAACAGGGATATGCTCCAGAGGTTATCCTGGTGGTGCAGGGAACTCGGGATTTCTGTTGGGGTACGGCATGGTGACACAAAAACAGCAGAGCGGAGAAAGCAGGCCCTTTCGCCCCCTGAACTTCTCATCACCACGCCCGAGACCCTGCAGGCGCTCTTCATGGGGAAGGTACTCAGAAAACACCTTAAAAATATCAGGTATGTCGTCATTGATGAGATCCACGAGCTTGCCGGGAGCAAACGCGGAGCCCAGCTCTCCGTTGCCCTGGAGAGGCTCGTCTCGTATTCCGGAGAATTCCAGAGGATCGGACTCTCGGCAACCGTAGGTAATCCCGATGAGATGGGCAGGTTTCTCTGCGGGAAGAGAGACTTCTCTGTAGTGGCTGTCCCTGTCACCAAACGCCTCCAAATCACCGTTACGTTTGCGGGTGACAGCTTTGAAAGGCAGGCGAAATGGGTTTCCGACAGCATCGACCGTTACGGCTCGACCCTCATCTTTGTCAATACCCGTGTTACCGCGGAAGCGCTTGGCCACCAGCTTTTCCCGCGTGGCGATGTCGAGGTGCATCACGGGTCACTTTCCAGGGATGTCAGGATTGATGCAGAGGAACGGTTCAAGTCGGGAGCTATCAGGGGCCTGATCTGTACCTCATCCATGGAGCTTGGGATCGATATCGGGCATATCGAGCATGTCATCCAGTTCGGTTCGCCAAGAGAGGTTGCACGCCTGGTCCAGCGTATCGGGAGGGCCGGTCACCAGCTGCATGCAGTATCCCGGGGTACGATCCTTGCTCTCGGATTTGATGACCTGCTCGAGTCGCTCGTGATAGCCAGGCGGGCAAAGGCAGGTGAAGTGGAACATGTCATCCCGCACAGGAATCCGGCCGATGTCCTTGCCAACCAGGTTGCGGGCCTCGCGGTGGAGTACGGGAGGATCTCAAAAGAGGAGATTATGGCGATCCTTGACCGGACGTATACCTTCACCGGTTGCGGTGCACTCCTTGATGAGGTTTGCAGCCAGATGGCAGAACACCGGCTCATAAGGATCGAGGGGAATATCATAGGCATAACGATGAGAGCACGACGATACCTAGCGGGAAACCTCTCGATGATTCATGACGAGAAAAAGGTCCACGTCTTTGACATGGTCTCGAGAAGGACGGTAGGTACCCTTGATGAGTCGTTTGTCGTGGGATCGATTCATACGGGAGCTGTTTTCATCACCAAGGGACAGCTCTGGCGGGTCCTTGATCTGGAAGACGGGAGGATTACGGTTGAGCCGGCACGCCGGGCCAGGGGAGAACTCCCGTCATGGGAAGGTGAGCAGATCCCTGTACCGTATTGTGTTGCGCGTGAGGTGGGGGAACTCAGAAGAACCCGGAGGTTTGCTGCATATCACATAGAACCCGATGCCGGCATTTTTGCAGGCGGATTCCTTGAGGGGATGGATAAAAACAGGAGCCCTGTTGCGACCGACCGTATGATTGTCCTCGAGGATGCTGAAGAGGGTGTGGTGTGCAATATCT
>JAJRBV010000188.1 GCA_028679275.1 Methanoregulaceae archaeon | reverse complement strand
TCATGACCGGCCTGATGCAGACCAACGAGTATCTCGGCCTCCCGCACTCGATGCATGTCCACCAGAACAGTCTTGGCAACCCCGGCAACTACACCGTGACGCTGGACTCCCTGAAACTTGCCGAGGGCATCAAACCCAACAACAAGTTCGGGCGGGAGACCGTGCTCCACTCGACCCATATCCAGTTCCACTCATACGGCGGGGACAACTGGGGCAACTTCGAGTCCAAGTCCAAGGAAGTGATGGACTATGTCAACAAACAGAAGAACATCACCGTTGACACGGGCTGCGTAACCCTCGACGAGACCACCACCATGACCGCCGACGGACCGTTCGAGCACCACCTGACCGAACTCAACCATCTCAAGTGGGCCAACGTCGACGTCGAACTCGAGACCGCTGCCGGGATCGTGCCCTATGTGTACAGCCCGGATATCAAGGTCTGCGAGATCCAGTGGGCGATCGGGCTTGAGATCGCGCTGATGGCAAAAGACCCGATGCGGTGCTTCATCACGACCGACCACCCCAACGCCGGTCCGTTCACCCGGTACCCGCGGATCTTCAAGTGGCTCATGAGCGCCGAGGCACGAAGGGAGCGGATCGATTCGTTCAAGCACGGCGCAAAAATGATTGAGGCAACCCATATCGCCGGGATGGACCGGGAACTCTCCCTGTACGAACTCGCACAGATGACCCGGGCCGGTCCCGCAAAATCGCTCGGGCTTGCTGATATCTACGGCGGGCTCGCACCCGGTATGGATGCCGATGTCGCGGTCTATACCTTCAACCCCGAGAAGTCCCATAAGCCCGACGAGATCGAGAAGGCGTTCTCCGCCGCCGCCTATGTCATGAAGACCGGGGTGCCGGTCGTCATTGACGGCGAGATCGTCTCGAACGGCAACAAGCGGACCATCTGGGTCGATGCAAAGGTCAACGAGAATCCCCAGGTCATGCGGGATATCAGGGACAAGTTCCTCAAGTATTACAGCGTGACACAGGGCAACTACGACGTGACAAAGCATTTCCTCTCGGCCAACCCGCGGGTCATCGAGGTCGATGCTACAAGGTAACGGGAACCTGAAATGAGAAAGAAAAAAGAAGAGAACATTCAAATGACAACACAGATTGAAAAACCGATTGAGGATTTACCCTCTTCAGCAAAAGCAGTCTTCTCGCTGCTGGTTGATGGAAAACCACGGACCTTGAACGACATGGTGGGGAGTGTCTCCTTCTCACCCCGGACAATCCGGAATGCATTGAACCGCCTGAAGGAGGCCGGGCTTATTGTGGCCAAATTCAATTTCAGGGATGCACGAAAACCCCTCTACCAGCTCAAGAGCGTATAAGAAATAAACACAGCCTGTTGGGGGATAACCCTTAAGGCTGAAATCTCAATTTAATGAGGTGAATGATGAAAAAGATGATCTGTACGATTTGCGGCCACGTCTATGATCCTGAAACCGGGGATGCAGGCGTCGGGCGCGGGGTGGCGTTTGAATCAGTACCTGCTGACTGGTGTTGCCCGGTCTGCGGGGCAGAAAAAACAAAGTTTGTTTTGGAAAACTAGAAACCCCATCAGGGCCTCCTCAGGATTCACTCTTTCCTCCTGGCTGTTCCTTACAAATGTTGCTTAATGGAAAGGATCTCCCTTAAAACCGGATATCCCCTTGTGGATGCCGTCTGTTCTGATTGCCACAAAGTATTCCGTTTCACACCTCTACAGTGAGGAAGATCCGGACAAGGAGGCCTATTACAAATGAGATACCGGCAATGCCGAGACTGATAGCTGCCATCTCGGCAAATCTTTTCAGGAAGGGGAGATCCTTTGCCACCGAAGTGTAAAAGGTAAAGAGAACAATGATGAGAATTGCCAGGGCAAGCGTGATGGCATAGGCCTTGAGCGGCTCGGTCAGCAGGAGAAACGGGATGATAAGCACTACAACAGTCAGCACATACGCCCCTCCCGTATAGAGTGCTGCGGTAAGGGGATTGTTTTCTGACCTCTCTGATTTCTGGGACAGATACTCGGATGCTCCCATAGAAAGGGAGGCGGCGATACCCATGATCAATCCTGCTGCCGCAATGAGCTGAGTATTCTGGAGGGCCAGGGTAAATCCTGCGAGACTGCCGGTAAACTCAACAAGGGCGTCGTTGATTCCAAGTACAACCGATCCGACATAACGGAGACTCTTCTCATCGAGCAGCCCGATAATCTGCATCTCATGCTCCTCCTCATGGCGCAATATCCCGGCTGTTTCGGGAATATATGCGGAGATTTCACGGTACATCTCCACCGACTCGGATTCGCGCATCTCCATGAGTTTTATTCCAAAGGTAAGGCCAAAGAGGCGGGAGACAAGGGAATAGAACCACACTTTCGCGCGGTCAGGACCAACATCCTTTCCGGAATACCGCTTCCAGAATAAATAATGGCCGTGCTCCTCATCAGCCATCTTTTCAAGGACAGAGCGGTTGTGGGGATCAAGGACAAGTGCCGCCACTTTACGGTAAATGAGATATTCAGTTATCTCCCCTTTCTGGAGCATTTCCACTCGAGAACGAAGTTCAGGGGTGATGGCCCTCTCCCCTTCTTCGGCCGGCATAAGGATGATATTGCATTGAGAACGGTTCAAATTTATCGTTCCTTTCCCCGGGTCACGTGGCAGGAACCCCACTGATTCTTTAGAGACGGGGATACAAAGGAATTCATCATTTGCGTTATTCCTGGGACCTCTGGCACCGGACATTCCTCCGGTTCCTCCTGGCAACAGGCAATTCAGAGAGGGATCTTTCGTTCCGGGTTCAGGAGTATCTCGTTTGGAAGCCCGGAAAGGGCGACTGCAGCAAGTGCCCCAATCACGCCCCGGCCCCCATAAAGGGGAATTCCATGCCTGATGGCGGTTTCCTGTGCCGTTTCGCGGCTGACAATTCCGTCCCGGACCTGTCTCCCATACGATCTGAGTAAAGGTCCGATACGGAACCCCTGCTTTATTGCGATTCCCCAGTCCACCGAGAGTGACTCGTCCTCAACGAACATAATAGTCCGTTCCACCACCTTTTCACTGGATTCCGGGGTTGCTGCAAGTTCGATAAAACTACAGGAATTTCCGGCCGTCTTCGCCGGCACTTCGGGATTGAGCATGACAATATGGTGCGCGATCGGTATCACCTCCTTTGTTGCACCCAGATACTGGAGCAGGGCAAGCGCCAGGGCAAAGGTCGCCCCCCCTTCCCTGCTGTCTGTATCATCGATCCCAATAATGAGGTGGGAGAGGGCACGGGTCCGTACAGCTCCTTCGACAACATCCCCCTCTCTCTTTACCGCCACATCGCATACCCCATCTGCATGTGCCATCATGTCGGTAAGGGAATAGGCAGGTCCCCCGATACAACGGATGTGCTGTATGATATAATCCCTGTCGCGCTCAACACCAACCACCCCTACCGCGGGGGAAGGATACAGTCCGATCCGCACATCCGAAAAGCCAATCCTGGCACATTCCCTCAGCAGAGTGCCATCCCTCCGCACCTGCATCACCACGCCGTCAGCGAGGGTGTGATGATGACCGCAGAAGGCGGCAGATGCACCGCTCAGACATTCATGAAAGATCTGTACCTGGTCACCATCAACTGTGGTAAAGATTTTTCTGCAGGCACTCTGGGGAAGTGCTGACAGGGTGGCGTACCGGGCTGGCGAACGCCCCTGTTTCTTCTCCCGCTGGACAACGCACCCTTCATCCATCAGGCGGTTTATCCAGTCCTGTGCCGTGCTCCGTGGAACACCGGCACCATTCTGGATATCGGTGACAGTGAATGATCCTTTTTCCAGGGTGTATGCCCTCATCAGGTGGAGAAATTCCCGTCTCCGTTTAATGACCCCGCGCATGGATATCCTTGATAAAGAGGAGGTCCCCGATACAAGCACTGGCCGTCTCCTTTGAACCCGCACCCTTTCCGATAAGGGTGATCTCCCCTGCCATGTCAGTGTCAATCGTGATAGCATTGAGGGTGTTTTCCACAACAAGTGGATGGGTCCTCGGGAGGATCCTCGGAGCGACCCTGAGGATTCCCTTGTCAGGTATCGCCTCTGCAATCAGCCTGATGGTGCAGTGCTGGTCCTCGGCCAGACGGAGCGCATCATTGGTGAGCATATCGATACCGGTAATGGCTACATCGGAGAGTTTCACATTCCGCTTCCAGATCGTGTTTGAAAGGATAACGAGCTTTATTGCCGCA
>JAJRBV010000077.1 GCA_028679275.1 Methanoregulaceae archaeon | reverse complement strand
TTCGAGAACCTGGCCGAACGCATCCTGGATGAGATAGGTATAAGCTCCATGGA
Organism: Methanoregulaceae archaeon; assembly: GCA_028679275.1. Classification (GTDB taxonomy): domain Archaea; phylum Halobacteriota; class Methanomicrobia; order Methanomicrobiales; family Methanospirillaceae; genus UBA9949. The sequence goes on along the minus strand of JAJRBV010000077.1, from coordinate 5,651 downwards.
GCACGCCGGGTGTTCCGCAGCACAATGTCGCCCCATGTCGTCCTGCAAGCCCTTCCCCGCCCGCCTCGGCCCCATAGAGCTCGACCGGATCGTCAAGGAAAGGATGGAACATCCCGATGGCATTTGAACCTCCTCCGACACAGGCGACCATTGCATCGGGCAGGCGTCCTTCCTTCTCCAAAATCTGATCCCGTATCTCGTTTCCTATCACCGTCTGGAAATCGCGGACGAGGGACGGGAACGGGTGGGGGCCTACGACCGAGCCAATCAGGTAGTGGGTATCATGCACATGTGCCACCCAGTCACGGAGGGCTTCGTTAATGGCGTCCTTGAGCGTCCGGGAGCCCGAATGCACCGGAATCACGGTTGCCCCGAGCATCCTCATCCTGGCCACGTTCAGGGCCTGCCGTTCAATATCTTCATCCCCCATGTACACTTCCACCGAAAGGCCGAGCGCTGCTCCCGCAATCGCTGCAGCCACTCCATGCTGCCCGGCTCCCGTCTCAGCGATGATCCTTTTTTTCCCCATGAACTTTGTCAGAAGGGCCTGCCCGAGTGCATTGTTCAGTTTATGGGCACCGGAATGAAGGAGGTCTTCACGCTTCAGATAAATTCTGCACGAGAGATCGTCCGACATGTTCCTGCAGAACGTAAGGGGAGTCGGGCGGCCTGCATATTCCCTTAAATAATACTCCATCTCCTTCCTGAACCCTTCCGAGGGTAGGATCGTACGATACGCTTCCTCAAGTTCATCGAGGGCCGCCATAAGGCTCTCGGGAACATACTGACCGCCATACCTCCCGAACCTTGATAATGGATTCACAACCTCACTCCTTTTACTCGTTCCACGAATGTTCTCACCTTCTTTCTGTCTTTTTTACCCGGTGCATACTCGACCCCGGTTGCCACATCGACCCCGAAGGGCTGGACTTCCCTGACAGCTTTCCTGACATTTTCGGGCGTTAATCCTCCTGCAAGAAATACAGGGACCCGTGCCGACCGGACTACCGATACCGCATAGGCTGCATCATAGAGCCAGCCGCTCCCCCGGCTGGCGTCCACGACAAGGGCGTCAGCATCATCCGGGAGGGAATCCCCGGGCCTGATGCTCCGGAATACCCGGGCCGTGCAGGCATCCGGAACCTTTGCTGTGCAGGAGACCTGGATGACATCAGGCGCAAGGGCACAGATCGCTTTTAATTCCTCTGCAGAGGGTTCGTGCGCAACACAGCACCTGGTCAGGGATGGGGCGGCATCGAATATCTCCCGGATCATTCCGGGATCCACACAGCGGGGGGATTGTGAGAATGCAATAACCCCGATCATATCAGCTCCCGCTTCCTTTGCCATGATCGCATCCCCGGGATTTGTAATACCGCAGATCTTCACGCGGATACAAATCCCCCCAGTCGTTGTCCGGGGTCGCGGGAATCCATGATCGCGGTGCCGATCAGGAAGGCATCGGCAAACGGCCGGAGGGTCCGAATATCACACGGCCAGATCAGTCCGCTCTCTGAAACGACGGTAAGCCCGGCCATGCGGAGATCGGGGGCCAGCCTCATGGTTGTGGTAAGATTGGTCCTCATCGTCCGGAGATCCCGGTTGTTGATTCCTGCCAGTCGCGTGTCAGTCGAGAGGACAGCCTTCGCTTCTTCCCTTGAATGAACCTCCACAAGGGGCTCAAGTCCGTACGCAACAGCCAAACTGACCATATCTCCCAGCCGGTTCCCAAGGACGCTTGCGATGAGGAGCACCGCATCGGCGCCAAGAGCCCGGGTCTCTGCCAGCTGCTTTTCATCGATAATGAAATCTTTCCTGAGCAGGGGTATCTCAACGTGAGGTCTGATCACAGGGATAAACGCAGGATCACCGTGGAAATAGACTGGTTCGGTCAGTATGGAGAGGGCAGCTGCACCCGCACGCGAAAAGTCCCGGGCAAATTCCGCAGGATCGCCTGCACTGCGTATCACACCACGAGAAGGGGAGGCAAACTTGATCTCTGATATAATCCGGTTTCCTCGCTCCTTCCTCCCGATTGCAGAATACAGGCTGAATCCCCTCTTTTGTTCTGGCAGAGAATAATCCTCGGCCCGGGGCAATCCTGCAACCCTTCCGGCAGTTGTCCTGATTACCTGATCGAGAATCATTCCCTGCTCCCTGAGGCCTGTATAAGCGCCTCCAGCCGCTCTGAAGCCGCACCTGAAGCGATTGCTTCATCTGCCTTCAGTACCCCTTGCTCAAGATCGGGGGCTTTATCGCCAAGGAGAATCGCTGCTCCCGCATTCAGGACCACCACATCATGAGCCGGACCCGGAGCTCCGGAGAGAACCATCCGGATGATTTCTGCATTATCCCGAGGGGAGCGCCCGGCAAGGGAGGAGTGCGGGGATCGGGGAATGCCAAACTCTTCCGGGGATAGGGTATACCTCCTGATGGTTCCGCCATCAATTTCAGCCACTATCGTCGGGCCGGAAACGGTAATCTCGTCAAGCCCCTGGCCATGCACTACCATTGCCCGCTCCGTCCCCAGTTGCTGCAGTACGATCGAAAACCGGTCAACAAGCCCCGGACTGTAAACCCCGCAGAGCCGGGCAGGTGCCCCGGCAGGGTTCAGAAGAGGACCAAGGAGATTGAATACCGTTGAGAATCCGAGTTCCTTCCGGGGTGCAGCAGCATGCCTCATTGCCGGGTGGAAAGCCGGGGCAAAGAGAAAACCGATGCCTGTCTCTTCCACAACCGAACAGACGCGTTCGGGTGAGAGGTCTATATTCACCCCGAGGGCTTCAAGGACATCAGCTGATCCGCACGAGCTGCTCACGCTCCGGTTCCCGTGTTTTACCACCGGAACCCCGGCACCTGCAGCAACAAATGCAGCCGCAGTGCTGATATTAAACGTCCCTGCATTGTCCCCACCTGTACCACAGGTATCCACGAGCCTCCCGGAAACCTGCGGGCGGATAATGACCGCATGGCGGAGCAGCACCCTGACAAAGCTTGTGATCTCCTCGGCAGTCTCTCCTTTCATGCGGAGCGCAGTGATTAGCGAGGCGATCTGTGCCCCGGTAGCCTGTCCGGATGCAATCATCTCCATTACATCCGTTGCCTGATCAGGGCTGAGATGCTCTCCACCGGTAAGCTGTGCAAGGATTGCCTGCATCACTGACCCCCGTTCTGCCCATTGAGGAAATTTTTTACCAGGAATTTCCCAGAAAGGGTCATGATACTTTCCGGATGAAACTGGACCCCGGTGATCGCAAGATCCCGGCTGGTTACTGCCATTACACATTGATCCTCTGAAGATACTGCCTGAATCTCGAATCCGGGCGGAATGTGACAGGGATCTGCCATCAGTGAATGATAACGGGTGGCGGAAAACGGAGAGGGGAGTCCGGAGAAGATACCTTCCCCGTTATGGACGATTCTACTCGTCTTTCCATGGACAGGTATCTTCATCCTGCACACCCTGCCGCCGAATGTCTGGAAGATGGTCTGATGTCCGAGGCAGACGCCAAGGATAGGGATTATGCCGGCATACTCCCGGATCACGTCCGGGCATATCCCTGAATCATCGGGGGTCCCCGGGCCTGGCGAAAGGATAATCCGTTCAGGGTCCTGTTCCCTTACCTCGTCAAGGGATGCATCGCAGGGGATCGGGAGGGGGATTCCGCCAAGCTGACCGACCAGCTGGAAGAGGTTGTAGGTGAAACTGTCGTAGCAGTCGATGATAGCCACCCTCATAGTGCATCACCTGTACTTCGGACCGCACGGATCATAGCCTGCGCCTTGTGCCCGGTCTCCTCGAATTCCTTTTCGGCGACCGAATCGGCCACGATTCCTGCACCGGTTGAAAACTCCGCCAGCCCGCCTCTCACCCTGATTGTCCTGATAGCGATGGCAAACTCGAGCAGATTGTCGAATCCCGAATAGCCGACCGCACCGGCATACAGACCGCGGGGGCCTGATTCGAGATCCGCGATGATCTGCATGGCCCTGATTTTTGGAGCCCCGCTCACGGTGCCAGCTGGAAAACAGGAGGCGAGCGCATCAAACCTGTCTTTTCCCTCTGCAATAACACCGCAGACTCTCGATACGATATGCTGAACATGGGAAAACTTCTCAATATCCATGAATTCCGGGACGGTAACTGAACCGAACTCTGCAACACGCCCTATATCGTTCCGGGCAAGGTCGACAAGCATCAGATGTTCTGCCCGCTCCTTCTCATCGCTGAGAAGCTCCCGTGCAAGTCGGGTATCTTCCTCCACATTCTTCCCGCGGGGCCTTGTACCCGCGATGGGAACCGTCTGTACAACCCTCTCCTGCACTTTTACGAGCATTTCAGGGCTCGATCCGACAATCGCCTCATCGCCAAAATCCAGGTAATACAGATAGGGAGAAGGATTGATTACCCGGATCCGGCCGTAGATGCCGAGGGGTTCTCCTGTGAAGGGGAGAGCAATCTTCCTGGAAAGGACAACCTGGAAAATATCTCCCGCCATGATATGCTCTTTGGCCCTGATAACGGCGGTTTCGTATGCCGTTCTGTCCTCTACCCCGGTATCAGGCAGGGGATCCATACAGAAATCTTCTACAGTCAGGCTCTCTGCCGGCAGTACGGACCGGATCCTTGCCTCCAGATCCCGTAACCGCTCGCTTGCCCGCTGATGCTCTTCGTCCGCATCGCTCCCAGGGGGCAGGACGAGGTCATCAAAGAGGAGGCAGGATCCCTGAACATGATTGTATACGATCCCCCGTGTCGAGAGCATGAACCGTGCAAGGGGTATCTCATCCCTCCCGGCCTGGACGTGACCCCCGGTAAGGCCGGATACCATGTCATAGCTGCAGTATCCGACAAAACCACCGGTAAAATCACTATCGCCAGTCCCCATGTATTGGATCTGTGACGATAACGATCGGAGTTGCCTTACCGGGTCTGCTCCCTTTGGGGGAGAGAACAGCCGGAGGCAGGAACCTTTTCCCGAACACTCCGGATTTTCTCCGAGGGAGATAATAAAGTCAGGTTCCATGCCGATGATTGAACGTACTGCCCTTCTCGGGACCCCTTCCATGGATTCAAGAATATACCCTTTATCGATATCAAGTGCACAAAAAAGGGTATACGGGTCGGCCGCGGGGAGCGGTATAGTCCGGGTGACCGGTATTACCTGAATGGCAGCATGCTTATCTGACTGTTTCCCGTTCAAGGAACGGTTCCCATCTGCCGTCCGATGGACGGCGTCACCCATTCCAGCGGCATCACGTGCATGTGAGTCATGTACAACATAGTACATTATTGAATTTATTTATACTTTGTTGTATATTATAATTCATTTTAACCGGCAACCCATGACGGTCTGGATAGCTTTCTTGAAAAACTCCCGGGGTTTGGTATGGTATATGTCCTTGTTACCCGTCCTCCAGGATATCCATTCAATCCCGGCTCCGACTCTGCACTTTGGGGATCTGGCACAGCCAGCTATCACTCCCCTCTCATCAGCCTTCACTGCTCACTCTGCCGATGCCTCGGGCTTGGTAAAAAAGAGGCGGCCTGCTGAAGGGGATGCCATTTTTTTCATGGCGTATACCGTGATCGCAGGGAACAGCTCGGTGATCTGGCAGTAATGCCCTTTCTTCCGGTTCGAAGGCGCGGT
>JAJRBV010000024.1 GCA_028679275.1 Methanoregulaceae archaeon | reverse complement strand
TGCTGGTATCGCCATGTATTCTTAATCCTGATCTCCGCGCAAGGGGAATTACCCGGGATCAGGACAGGGAATGGTTTACCCGTGCAAGGGAACGATGTCAACGGTATGGTATCGATGTCGTCCCACTTCCCTGTCCTGAAACCCTCTATCTCGGTAGTGACCGAGAGCCAGGGATGTTTCTTGATCGACTGGATACTCAGGAATTTTCGGATCTGCTTGATTCACTGGAATGTGAGGTCAGGAAGATCATTTCTGAACGGGGGTTCCCTATCTGTATCGTGGGAGTGAATTCTTCTCCAACATGCGGGGTTGATGCGACATGGTATGGTCCTCCCGGATCTCCTGGTGCAAAAAAACCGGGTAGAGGTGTGTTTCTCGACCGGTTCTCCGATCTTCCGGCTGTTGACGTTGCAGTGTTTTCCCGTTACCGTCTGTACCTGGCAGCACCCCTTTTCTCTAAGGCAGAACGTAACTATAACCGTCACCTTGCAGAACGTCTCCGGAATAATTTTTTCGAGGTCTACCTTCCTCAGGATGCCGGTGATGATTCACATACGAGGGACGGGACAGCCCACCGGAAAATTTTTGATCAGCATCTTGCGGCTCTCGAAGCGACGGATCTCATGGTAGCGGTAATAGACGGGGCAGATGCGGATTCGGGAACGGCATGGGAGATGGGATATGCGTTTGCAAAGGGCCTCCCCGTCATCTCGATCAGGACTGATTTCCGTATGGCAGGTCACCATGAACATGTCAATCTGATGCTTGAGCAGTCATCAGCGGTGGTTCATTCTGAAGAGGAGTTGTTGTCCCGCCTTTTCTTTCCGGCGTATCAAGTCCGGCACATAAATGCTGATATTGGAGGCAGTCAGATAGGTTAGGAGATGTCCAACCTCACTGTTGCCGTTATCGGGCCGGAAGGATATGCGCTTGATCTTGGAAAGAAGGGGACCAGCTCTGATATCACCTTTTATAACCTGAAAAAGGGCGAACATACCATCACATTCCTCGAACCTACCCGCTATCCGGAACGGCTCGCATCTCTCTTCTTCTCGGTCAGCCTGGCATCCAGGGCAATTCTTGTCGTTGACGAGATCACTCCCGCATTCGGAGAGTGCGTGATCATGCTGGACTGTGCCGGAATCCGGAACGGGATTCTTGTGCTCCGGAATTATATATCCCCTGAGCAGATCGCGCCGCTGATCCGGGGAACCGTTGTTGAACAGTATCTCCCTTTTCCCGATGACCGGATGAAAATACGGGAGCAGCTGACTACAGATGTTGAGACAATACGGGAACCCGGGAGCATCCCGGAACATGGAGCCGTGCCGGTGGATCACTTTTTCAATGTCAAGGGCATCGGGGTCGTGGTTCTTGGAGAGGTGGTAGGAGGGCGTATTACCCGCCACGAGAATCTTCGTATCCATCCGACAAAAAAAACCGCTCTCGTCCGGTCCATCCAGAAGCATGACGAGGATGCAGAATACGCAGTCCCGGGCGACAGGGTAGGTCTTGCACTTAAAGGAATTGAGGCAGAGGACCTCGACAGGGGATATGTCCTCTCAGCAAGCCCCGAAATAACTTCATCCACTACGATCAACGGCAGGGCTTCACTTGTCAGATACTGGCCGTCACCCCTCAAAGAAGGGATGGTGCTCCATGCAGGGCTCTGGATGCAGTTTATCCCGGCAAGGGTCGCATTTGTGGATAATTCAGGAGACTGGAAAAAGCCGGTCATCACACTCAGGACAGAGACGGATCTTGTGTATTTTCCCGGTGACCGCCTGATCCTTCATTATCTTGACGGAGGAAAACTCCGTGTGGCAGGGACGATGATCCTTGAATAGGTGCAATGTCCAGGGCAGTCTTTTTCACACAATTCTTTAAACCGGGAATGCTCACCACTATATTCGATACGATATGGCGCTAGAAAGTTACATTCCCTGGATAATAGGAGGGCTCATCCTTTTAGTCCTGGTTGGATTTGTTCTCTATTTTATCGGGGTTTACAACCGGTTTTTCAGCCTGAAAAACTCATCGGAAGCCACTCTTGGCCAGATCAGGGTAGCCATGAAGAAACGGCTGGACATGATCGACCAGCTTCTCGGTGCCGTGAAAAGTTATGCGAAATTCGAGCGAGAGACGTTTGAGAAAGTTACCGCTATGCGGACCAGTGTCGGGTCGGCAGGTCCCGGGGACCTGAACCAGATCGAGCGCGAATCGAGGTCAATCCTGGGAAGACTCTTTGCAGTTGCAGAAAATTACCCCGACCTCAAAACCAATACCACGGTTATGAACCTCATGGATGCGGTCAGGGGTGTAGAAGAGGAGATTGCACGACAGCGGTACACGTACAACAACATCTCCCAGCAGTACAATACCCTTGTTGATGTTATCCCTTCCAATATCGTGGCGCGTCTGCTCGGCCTCAGTAAGCTCGCTTACCTCGAGTTTGAAGAAGCGATCGCGACACCTCCAAAGATAGAATTCTAAAAAAAGAGACGATCCCGTGGACGAGAAACGACAGATTGCATTACTCATTGCGGTTGCATCCGGCATTGCGATCGGAGCCTGTATCATCGCGCTGGCCGTCCCAATCCTTTTTGAAGGCGACCTGGTCATTGCCGACTACCAGGCCGAACTCCTGGCAGACGGAACGTTCACCGAAACCTATCTCTACGAGGTAAAAGTCCCGGGCCGGTATCGTATGCTCTTCCGGTTCTGGGATGATCCGCTTGCGCTCGAACCGCTCACCCGTCCCTCAATCGAACTTAAGGACATGCAGGTTCCCCCCGGCACAATCGGCTATGTCAAGGAGTATGACGGAACCGTCAGTATCTACGGAGGGGGCAATATCCCGCCTCCTCCCGTGATAGGGGAACTTGCTGAACGGAATGAGGTGGGAATGTATAACCCGTCATATTTTCCTCCCGGGGTTTACCAGGTGACGTATACCTACCTGCTTCACCCCCCCCTTGAGTATGATGAGACGGCAGCCCATCTCAATCTCCGGCTTGTGGATGACCGGCATATTCCGTTCCGTGAACTTGCAATCATGGCTCCTGCCGGGATTGTGGAAAAGGTGTACCCCCATCCCCCCTCTCTCTCCGTCAGTGAGAAAGGGGATCGGGTGGTTGTCACCGGGAGCATTCCTGCCAATGAAGTGATGGGAATCGAGATGCTCCTTTCAGGGGATGCCATCGTGTCCATCCCCGGATTCCCTGTGTTTACCCCGGACGTTGAAGGCAGGACAGCGGATGCAAACCCGTGGTACAATATCCTGCCATTCTATTCTGCAATACTGCTGCGTTTTCTCGGATTCGCAGCTGCCCTGCTTACCCCCCTCCTCCTGCTTTTCACCTACTTCAGATATGGAAGAGAGCAGGAGTTCACAGTCCCGGAATACCTGAGCACCATCCCGAATCCCTCCATACAGCCCTGGGCAGTGAACCTCCTCTTCAAGGGTGATGCAATGGTCTTTGATGAAGACGGGTATTATGCCACACTTCTTGACCTTCACCGTAAAAAGGTGATCACAATCACCGAGGAACAGGGAGGCGGGAACGTCCGGATCCGCGTAAACAATAATGAGTCCCCGGACCCCTATGAACAGAGAGTGCTCTCATTCCTCGATGAAATTGCATCGGGTGGCGTCGTTAATTCCGCTGACCTCGAACTACTGGCAACAAGGGCAAAGACCGATCGGTCATCAGAGCAGAGGATAG
>JAJRBV010000017.1 GCA_028679275.1 Methanoregulaceae archaeon | reverse complement strand
TTTCTTCACCACAGGTCATTCCCCCCGGCGCCCCGCCCACAACAGCCCGGGGATTGAGTTTTTTATCGAAGAGGTAGAGATGGTTTGCTGCTCCTGTGTCATATAAGCCATTTGGTGGTGCCAAGCTTCTTTCCAGGCAGGAAGCGTCCATGAGCAGGAGGTCTACAATGGCATGTTCTGCAGATTGTGTTCTGTTCATGGCCGGTTCACTGGTACACTGGTTTCCCGATAGAAACCCCATTGAGACGAACATCATGAAATTTCTATGGGTAAAAGAACATACACAGGATAATCACTTATTTATCACCAGTATGAGGATTCATCGCTCCGATTAATGGTATGAGATCTGGCGGTTGCACGGAGAGAATCTATTCCGTTTTCCATACTGTCCTGCCGTCAGGGTCCGGAAAAGAAGGGAATTCTTTCTACTTCTCCCAGATGTCCATGGTGGAGTCATGGTAACACTCGATCTTCAGGGGGACGAATTTCAGGATAACAAATGAAGGATTCTCCGGGCTCTGGAAATACTGCTCATACATGGGATTCCAGTATTTCTTTTTTGTCGCGGTATCATCATGGACAGTGCCTCGTGCCTGGATGACCACATAGGGATCTGAGAATTCTTTGCAGGACCAGATGGAGAGGGCAACTTCCGGATTTTTCTTTATCTGCATTACCTTTCTGGAATCTTTCATAGTGGCCCCGACAAGGGTAAGGTCGTCAAATCCTGTAAGGGCCATGAATCTTACTGCAGGCTTTCCTTCTGTGACGGTAGCAACAGCACTGACATGCATCCCTCCAATCACGGCCAGAATTTTCTCTTTGAGAGCCATGCGTGAGACTTGTGCCCTGAGTTTATAATTCAGGAGGTTCCATCGAATCCTTTTCATCCCAGGCAGTGAAAATGGTCCAGTGAATCCTATAATGAAAGCACAGTCTCTGAAGAGAAAATCCGAAGGAAACGATGCGCCGACCGGGACTCGAACCCGGGTTTAGGCGTTGGCAACGCCTAGTGATAACCACTACACTATCGGCGCAGTGCTCTCTACACTACGCGGTAAAGAGTATTAAGGATATCGAAATACCGGTACTGCCCGTTCCGGCTGATTCCTCCACCTCTCAGGAAACAGCACTATTACGGGGATTGGCGGTCCACCCTTGACAAGGGGAAAAGGGCATGACCCCGGAAAGAACGTGTAAAAATCCGTGTCCGGGAGCTGCCCTTCCTGTACCTTACCCGGTTGCGTACTCCTATTCTCACCCCGATTCCAACATCTTAATTTACGCATCATGCCAGATCTAATGCACATGATCCCCCTCATGATCGACTTCGCCGGAAAGAGGGTGGTGATCTTTGGCGGGGGCGAAGTAGGGGCACGGAAAGCACGGTTCTTCTCACCGGAAGCCGAAGTGACCGTCATATCCCGCTCATTTTCACCCGGGCTTTCGGGACTGGAGATACAGTGTGTCACAGAGGAACTTTCGGATCTGCATGATGAGGAGATGGATTTTCTCCTCGATGGGGTGTTTCTGGCCGTTGCTGCAACCACGGATACTTCCCTCAACAACCGCATCGGTACGGCATGCAGGAGGAGGGGGATACTGTTCAATAATGCATCAGGGGAGCCTGGCGATACCCTGATCCCCTCGGTCATGTGCGGTGAACATTTCCTTCTTGCTGTCAGCACAGGAGGGGAGAGCCCTGCCGTATCCCGGTTCCTGCGGGAATACCTGCAGTCCGCCTTTCCCGACCTTGACAGGATGGTGGTACTCCAGGACCGGCTCCGGACGATTCTTTCCCGGAACGAGCCGGATTCCTGGAGAAGAAAAGATCTTGTTACAAAAGTACTCCATGACCCCGCAGTCTGGGCTGCACTTGCGAAGGGTGAAGAGACGGCATGGCAAATAGTTGAGGAGAAGTACCTGCAATGAACCAAGTCCTCTTCTCTCCGATCGCAATCGCCGGCCTCAGCCATCATACCGCGACAGTGGATATGCTTGAGGCGTTCAGATTCCCTGATGAAGAGTTGTTCTTAAGAAAAGCAAAAGACAGGTTCCGCGGCGTTATGCTTCTCCAGACCTGCAACAGGATCGAGATCCTCGTGCATGGCGAGGCATTATCTCTCGTATCCCTCCTGCAGGAAGAAGGGAGAAAAGACTTCTCGGTTCTTTCCGGTGTTGATGCGCTGCGCCACCTGCTTGAACTTGCCGCGGGAATGGACTCCATGATCATCGGAGAGGACCAGATTATCGGCCAGCTCAAATCTGCCCTGGATTTTGCAAGGGAGAGGGGATGCGCGAGTCCCGTTCTCGAGATGTGTGTTAACAAGGCGGTTCATGCAGGGATTGAAGTACGAAAGCAGACTCAGATCAACAGGGGTGCGGTTTCGATCGGATCTGCAGCAGTACTGCTTGCAGAAGAGCAGCTTGGAAGCCTTGAAGGTAAGCGGATCCTTGTCGTGGGATCCGGCGAGATGGGGATGCTCGTCGCCCAGGCACTGGCTGCAAAGCATCTCACCGCCATCTACGTTGCAAACAGGACCTTTGGGCGTGCAGAGATCCTTGCCCGAAAAATCGGCGGAAAAGCAGTCAGGCTGGGCGATCTCCCCCGGTATATGCTCCTCTCAGATGTTGTCATCTCCTGCACCTCGGCCCCGCACCCTGTCATCCACTGCAATGATTTGAGGGATATCATGAAGGGGAGGTGCTGGCCGCTCGAAGGCCACCCGCGTCCCCTTATCCTCGTGGATATCGCCCAGCCGCGAGACGTCGAAGAGGGTGCCGATGCAATCGACGGGGTCCACCTCTTTACCATCGACAGTCTCAGGAAGATCAATGAGAATACGATGAACAGCCGCAGGTCCGAAGCGGTGAAAGCCCGGGCGCAACTCGATGAGGAGCTGAACCAGTTTGTCCGGCTCCTCAACGGGAAGGCAGCTGATGATACCCTTGCAATCCTCCATTCATGGGCGGAATCGATCCGGATCCGGGAGAGAGACAGGGCAATCAGCCGGATCGGATCCGGGGATGAGAGAACACGGGAGGTTGTCGATGACCTTTCACGGGTACTCACCAACAAGATTCTTTCCGATGTAACCGTATCGATAAGGCTCTGTGCCGAGGAAGGCGACCTTGAGTACGCTGAGTCGCTCGTCGCTGCAATAACCAGAGGTGAGAAGATATGTTTCCGCAACAGCGAATGAGAAGGCTTCGGGGAAGACTTATCCAGCCGTTTCTGAAGGAGTATCACCTCCAAAAGACCGATCTTGTCATGCCCCTCTTTATCGATGAGACCGCAGATCGCCTCACCCCGATTCCTGCCATGCCCTGCCAGTTCCGTTACCCCCCCGGAGACATCGGATCGGCCGTGCTCAGGTTACAGGAAAAGGGAATCGGTGCGGTCCTCCTGTTCGGCATACCCGCACATAAGGACCCCGGCGCATCTGGATCGTACAACCCTGAGGGAGTCATCCAGGAGGCTGTGAGGAGAGTAAAGTCCGTGGCTCCCGGGATCCTTGTCATTACCGATGTCTGTGCCTGTGAATATACCGATCACGGGCATTGCGGGATCGTAGGGGAAGGGCTTTACGGAATGGACCTGCAGAATGATCCCTCGCTGGAACTGATTGCACGAATCGCGGTCAGTCATGCCCGGGCAGGGGCAGATTTTGTTGCCCCCTCATGCATGCTCGATGGGATGGTATCCGTGATACGGCAGGCTCTCGATGATGAAGGGTTCCAGGAAACCGGGATCATGTCCTATTCAACCAAGTTTGCAAGTGCCCTTTACAGTCCTTTCAGGGAAGCAGCTGATTCGGGATTCCGTTACGGAGACAGGAGCACCTACCAGATACACCCGGGCAATTTCCGGGAAGCCGTTCGTGAATCAGAGATCGATGCACTCGAGGGAGCTGACATCCTGATGGTAAAGCCTGGAGGGTTCTACCTTGATCTTGTTGCCTCGATCCGTGAACTGGGCCTTCCTGTAGCGGTATACCAGGTGAGTGGGGAATATGCAATGATCAAGGCGGCAGCCATGAACGGGTGGATCGATGAGCGGAACGTGGTTATGGAGAGTCTGATTTGTGCAAAACGGGCCGGGGCAGACCTGATTATTACGTACTATGCCGCTGATGCGGCAGGGTGGCTTGATGAAGAGCAGAGATTACTTTGAAAATGCACGGATGCTGATGCCCGGTGGGGTGAGCAGCCCTGTCCGGGCTATCCGTCCTTACCCGTTTTATACCAAGTCAGCCAGAGGGAGCCGGATCACCACCGTAGACGGGGAAGACCTCATCGACTGCTGTATGGCCTACGGCCCGCTTATTCTCGGCCATGCCCATCCCCTTATCCGGCAGGCGATCACCACCCAGCTCGAAAAGGGATGGCTCTACGGGACCCCGGTCCCGCTCGAACCTGAATATGCCGGGATGATCATCCATGATCATCCGGGAATGGAGATGCTTCGGTTCGTCTCAAGCGGCTCTGAGGCAACGATGGCAGCCATCCGTGTCGCACGTGGTTTTTCAGGGCGCCCGGATATCGTCAAGATCGAGGGTGGCTTTCACGGTGCCCATGACGGGGTTCTTGTCCAGGCAGGATCAGGGGCTACGACACTCGGGGTTCCTGACTCAGCCGGTGTCCTGAAGGATGTTGTAGCCCACACCTGGCAGGTTCCCTACAATGACCCTGATGCGCTTGAGAACCTTTTATCGAAAAACAAGGAGATTGGTGCGTTTATCCTTGAGCCAGCACTTGGCAATATCGGCCCGGTATTCCCTGAAAAAGGCTACCTTCAAGAGGTCCGGAGGATCACATCCGCCCATGACGTCCTCCTGATCTTTGATGAAGTGATCACAGGGTACAGGGTAGGGATCGGAGGTGCACAGGTGCATTATAACGTGAAGCCTGATCTCACAACGCTCGGGAAGATCATAGGAGGCGGGCTCCCTATCGGGGCATTTGGAGGAAGAAGGGATATCATGGAACTTATTGCACCTTCGGGACCGGTATACCAGGCAGGTACCTTTTCCGGAAACCCGCTCTCGCTCGCAGCCGGAATGACGACGGTGCAGTGGCTGCATGCACACAGGGGGATCTACCGCGAACTCGATTCTGCAGGAAAAAGAATCAGTGATGAGATAGCAGGGAAGGCGGGCTCATTTGTACAGGGGGGCTCAATGTTCAAGTTTTTTTTCAGGTCAGCCCCTCCCCGGAACTATCGCGAGGTCAAAGAATGTGACATGTCAAGGTTTTCATCGTTCTGGGCCGGCATGATGAAGACCGGCATTTTCCTCCCCCCGTCCCAGTTTGAGACCAACTTCCTCTCGGCAGCGCATGACGGGCAGGATGTCGAACGGATCAGCGTGGCATACCGGTCATGCCTGTGAGGATTGGCACACGGGGAAGCAGGCTTGCACTGGCACAGGCAGAGCAGGTCGCATCCCTGCTCCGGGAGATGGGTTGTGAATCAGAGCTTGTAACCATCACCACGAAAGGGGATACCGTTGACGGGGTTCCCCTTCACGAGATAGGGGGACAGGGTGTTTTTGTGAGGGCGCTTGATGATGCAATCCTTGATGGTTTGATTGATGCTGCGGTGCATTCCATGAAAGACATCCCTGCGAAACGGCCGGAGGGTCTTGTCACCTGTGCAATCCTCAAAAGGGATTCTCCCGCGGATTTCCTGGTCCATACCCTGCAAAAAGAGGCGATACGCGTGATTGGAACCACGAGTACCCGGAGAAAGGCACAGCTGCTCAGGCACATGGATGGTATCAGCATCAGACAACTTCGCGGGAATGTTGATACCCGGCTGAGGAAGCTTGATGAAGGCCAGTACGATGCAATCGTGCTGGCAGAAGCAGGGCTTCAGAGGATGGGATTGTCGGTCCCCGGTACCCGCCTCTCACCCCTCAGGTTTGTCCCGTCGCCGAACCAGGGGACCATCGCCGTGGTGTGCCGGAATGACCCCGTACTCTGCGGGATCTTCTCGCCACTCGACCATCCTGGGACAAGGACCGATGTGGAGATCGAACGATCCGTTATGGAGGTGGTGGGGGGCGGATGTTTCACCCCGCAGGGTATCTATTCGGACCACGGTCACCTTATCGGGGAGATTCTTTCCCTTGATGGCAGGAAACAGGTCCGCCTGGAGGAGAATATCTCCTCAACAGAACAGGCCAGGGCTTTTGGGAGAAAACTCAGGAAAGAAGGGATTGAACTTATCAGGGAAGCGTACGAAGGGCTCGGGATTAGCGATGAAAGGTAAGGTGTATCTTGTCGGGTCAGGTCCGGGAGGAGAGGGACTTCTCACCCTCCATGCCCGTGAAGTGATTGATGCGGCTGAAGTGATCCTTTATGACCAGCTGCCGGGGGAGGAGATCCTTGCATCACTGCCGGAACAGGCTGAGAAGATCGACTGCGGGAAATATGGCTCCGAACATATGCTCGAACAGGAAGAGATAGAAGCCCTCATGGTCCGGAAAGCACAGGAAGGAAAGGTGGTGGTCCGGCTCAAAGGCGGGGATCCATTTCTCTTTGGCCGGGGAGGCGAGGAACTTGAGATACTCAGGGATGAGGGGATTGACGTCGAGCTTGTTCCCGGTATATCGAGTGCACTGGCCGTGCCGGGTGCAGTGGGTATCCCGCTCACGCACCGAAAGTATGCATCATCCGTCACGATCATAACCGGGCATGAAGATCCTCAAAAAGAGGCATCAGCACTTGACTGGGCAGTTCTTGCCCGGCACCCGGGAACCATTGTGATCCTGATGGGTGTGAAAAATCTCCCCCTGATCGCAGAAGCGCTCATACAACAGGGAAAAGATCCGGCAACCCCGGTCGCAGTCATTGAGCGGGGACTCAGGAAGGACCAGCGAGTTACCGCCGGGCCTCTCAGCCGTATAGGATCCCTTGCCCGGGAGAGGGGCGTCAGGCCTCCGGCAGTGATTGTTATCGGCTGGGTAGTTACGCTCTACCGCGAAGGAGACGGGATAATTCCTCTCTGAAGCAGCGTCACGGCGATTTATCCAAGTATTAATACCTTAATACAACCGTACTTTAGTCAGGTGCCTGATGAGCCTGCCCGGCGGACCCACAAAGGATGAGATCATGGCGGTCTCGCTTTCAAAGCTCTCACTTCAGAGCAGCGATATTTTTGCAGACATTGGATGCGGGACAGGGAGGGTAGCTGTCCAGGCGGCACAGAGGGTAAAGAAGGTGTATGCCATCGATCTTCGTGAAGAGGCAGTCGCCTGTACGAGGGATCTTGCCAGGTCGTCCGGGATCACCAATCTTGAAGTCAGCCTCGGGAACGGGGCGGACCTTGTGAAGAGGCTCCCCCGTATCGATGCTGTATTTGTCGGCGGATCCCGCGACCTGTCACGGCTGCTCTCCCTGCTTGCCGAAAAGAAGGTCCGGTCGGTTGTCGTGAACGCGGTTCTTCTCTCGACCCTGCATGAAGCAGTCACTACCATGCAGGATTTGTCGATATTCAAGGAGGTCATCCATGTTTCAGTCTCACGATCAACGCCTCTCGGGGGAGGGCTGATGTTCCGGCCGCTCGATCCGGTGTATATCATTGTTGGGGGAAGCCCGTGCTGATCGGGCTTGGGCTCGGTCCCGGGGAACCGGAATACCTGACGCTCCGGGCGGTGCGGACGCTCAGGGAGGCCGATGCCGTCTTTGTACCGGGAAAAATTGCACAGGAACTGGTTTCTTCCTACCGGGACGCCGAGATTCTTGATTTTCCGATGACCGGTGATGAAGGGCGGATCCTTGCATGCATGCAGCAGAATGCAGACCGTATCGCTGTGGTGGCACGTTCCGGGGTGGCAGTACTCGGAATACTTGGCGACCCGAATTTCTTTTCCACCTATGCCAGGCTCAACGCCATCATGAAGACCCGTTACCCTGAAATCAGGTGCAGGACCGAGCCGGGAATCAGTGCGATCACCGCTTTTGCCTCGGTTGCGGGACTCTCGCTTTCCGGAGGATTCCTTGTCACCGACGGTCCTGCTGAAGCCCGGTCACGGATTATGCTCAAGGTAAGGCGCCCCCGCAAGGTCGCAGACGTCCTGAGAAAAGAGGGATACCGGTCCTTTGTGCTCGTTGAGCGGATGTGCATGGAGGAGACGCGGGTGTACCGGGATGCTGAGCTTCCCGAGGAGAGCGACTATATGAGCATACTGTACGCGGAGCGGTGATGTCGAAGATCTATTTTGTCGGGGCAGGTCCCGGTGATCCCGGCCTGATAACGGTCCGTGGCATGGACCTTGTCTCGAAGGCCGATGTCCTGATATACGCAGGCTCTCTCGTCAGTCCCGAACTTGTGGCCTGCTCCAGGGCACGCATCAAGCTTGACAGCTGGGGAAAGACACTTGAAGAGATTGTTCCTGTCATGATCCAGGAAGCACAGGATGGGGCGCTTGTCGTGAGGCTCCATTCAGGAGATCCGGCGCTGTACGGGGCTGTAGTCGAGCAGATACAGCTCCTTGAAGAGGCCGGGATCGCGTACGAGATCATTCCGGGTGTCTCATCGCTCTTTGCCGCTGCGGCAGCACTCGGGACCCAGCTCACCCTCGGCGGTGTTTCTGATACCCTGATTGTTACCCGCCCGGCAGGAAAGACCCTCGAGAGGGATGAGATCCATGAACTCTCTGCCCATACCGCCACCATGGTCTTCTTTCTCGGGGCAGACCGGGTAGAAGAGATCATTGCAAAACTCCGGTACCCTCTCTCCACACCGGCAGCGATTATCTACCATGCCAGCTGGCCGGACCAGAAGATCATCAGGGGGACGCTCGCTGATATCGCCGGAAAGGCATCGGATGCAGGGATCCGGAAATCAGCTCTTCTCCTGGTTGGCGGTGTAATCGAACCCTCAAAATCAGGCCACAGGAGGTCAGTGCTCTACTCATGAACCGGGCTGTTATCTACCTGCCGAGGTTTTCCGAAGCTGCGGGCAGGGTCGCCTCGGTCCTCGGTGCGGGGCTTGTGGAATATTCTCAGACGGCATTTTCCGATACCGTGGCACACTGCAGGGAGATCGCTGCGGTGATGTCGGTCGGGATCGCGGTGAGGGGGATCGCCCCCCACCTGAGGGACAAGTGGACGGATCCGGTGCTGGTTGTCGTTACGCCCGATCTCCGGCTCGCCATTCCGGTTACCGGGGGCCACCACGGGGCCAATGCAATGGCACGGGAACTCGCCTCCCTTGGAACCATCCCCGTGATCACCACCGCAACAGAACGGGCAGGCGTTCCATCGGTAGAGGGTATTGCAGCAGCCGGAGCGTATGTCCTTGTCAATCACGATTCCTCAAAATACGTAAATGCCGGCTTCCTTGACGGAACCACAGGGGTATATGCGGTGAAGGGTCCGGCGCTCGTGATCGGGGGCGCTGACACTGCATTTCTTGTTGCCGAAGGGGAGTACAGCGTTGGCATCGGATGCAGGAAGGATACCACGGCTGAAGAGATTGAGACCGCTGTCCGGACAGTGCTCAGCCGTTCAGGAATCAGCCCTGACCAAGTTTTCATCTATGCTACGACTGCAAAGAAAGCACATGAACGGGGGATCCTCGATGCTGTCCGTGCGCTCGGGCGTCCGGTCCTTTACCTTGACGACCGCAGCATCAGTGCACATCCCCCGCATTCTGAATCCGGGGCATCACGCATTGGTCTTTTTGGGGTAGCCGAACCCTGCGCCCTAGCCACATCGAAAACAAAGGAACTGGTACTTCAAAAAACGATCATCGGAGGAGTCACGATTGCCATCGCACGGTAATAGCAGGGGAATGCTCTATATCGTCGGTATAGGGCCGGGAAGCCCCGGCCAGCTGACCGGGCGGGCACGGGAAGCGCTCTTACAATCTGACACGATCATCGGTAATGATTCATACCTTGCACAACTGGGAAGGCTCATCGAAGGAAAGGAAGTGATCCGGAGTACCATGGGACAGGAAGTGGAGCGGGCAAAGCGATCCATTGAACTTTCCCGATCCCAGACAGTCTCGATCGTAAGCGGCGGTGATGCCGGGATCTACGGCATGGCGAGCATTGTCCTTGAAGTCCTTGAGCACGAAGGAGGCGGTATACCTGTCGAGGTTATCCCGGGCATCACTGCCGCAAACGCGGCTGCCTCGCTTCTCGGCTCTCCCCTCTCGGGTGATTTCGCCGCGGTCAGCCTCTCCGATCTCCTCACTCCGATAGAGGTGATCGAGCGAAGACTCCATTCCGCCTTTTCCATGGGTACCCCTGTCGTGCTCTACAATCCGAAAAGCAGGGGCAGACCTCACAACTTTCTCCTTGCCATGGAGATTGCCGGGAAATACCGCGATTCGGGGACTCCGGTCGGCATAGTGAAGAATGCGTACCGGGACGGCGAGGAGATACAGGTCGTTACCCTTGGCGAGATCGCACTCGCTGACGGGATGGTGGATATGCACACAACCGTGATTGTGGGCGGCGAAGACAGCAGAATATGGAGGAATGGACAGGATGTCAAAGGAATCATCACCCCGCGGGGTTACCACAGGAAATACGTATACTGACCTTGGTGCATCGACCGCCGAGGCACTTGAGATCTCACGGGCAAGCAGGGCACTTGCAAGGGAGAGGATAGGAGATGCAGATTATGAAGACCGGATCCGGCAGCGGTGCTCAATTGCCGTGGGGGATTTTTCGATGGCAGGACTCCTCCGGTTCCATAAAAAGCCGGTGGAAGCGGGCCTTGCGGCGCTTTCTCTCTCCGCCCCCCTCATCACCGATATCAGGATGGTCCAGGTCGGTATCCAGAAGAAGGGTCATACGAGCCCGGTGCTCTGTGCCCTCGATTACGGGGCAGAGATGGCATCTGCACAGGGTATCACCCGGAGCAGGGCAGGGATCCAGGCACTCGGAGACAAGCTCGAAGGATCAGTCATCGTGATAGGGAATGCACCCTCTGCACTCCTCGCTGTCTGCGATCTGGTCCGGGACGGATGCCGGCCGGCGCTTGTTATCGGGACGCCGGTCGGGTTTGTCAAGGCATCCGAATCGAAGGAGGAACTGCGGACGCTCGATATACCCTCTGTCTCAAACGAAGGGACACGGGGCGGGACGCCTGTCGCCGTTGCGGCAATAAACGAGATCATAACAATCTATGCCGAGATCACACGCAGTTCCTGAAGCGTTCACCGACCCGGTGACAGGGTTTGTGTATCCGGGAGAGTGGGTCGCTGCGAGCAGGGACGAGGCGGGGCTTGATCGTGCGAGAGCCGGACTTGCCGTCCTCACCTCTTCGGGTACGGTCCTGAACCGTGGATATACGACCGGAACCACGGCCGCTGCCTGCTGCAAAGCTGCCATTCTCTCCCTCGAGGGAGAGATCCGCGAGGTCGATGTGCCCACTCCTTCCGGGATCAGAGTCTGTGTCCCTGTCGAGGCTTCGCGGGGGGTGGCATCGTGCCGGAAATATTCCGGCGACTACCCGGGCGACGCAACAGCAGGAATTCTCATTATTGCCGAATGTACTCCTGCAGATGACGAGATATCGCTCTATCCTGGAGAGGGTATCGGCCGCTTCTCAAGAGACACCCCCCGGTACCGGAAAGGGGAGCCCGCGATCAGCACCCCGGCCCTGTCCTCCATCCTCGCTGCAGTTCACGAAGGACTGAGGAAAACCGGGCTTTCAGGGATCACAATTCATCTCAGGATACCGGATGGCCGGGTTGTTGCAGAAAAGACACTCAACCCACAGGTTGGCATCGAGGGGGGGATCTCGGTGCTCGGGACGACCGGTCTCGTCGAACCCTGGGACGATCACCTCACGGAAACGGTTATGGAACGGGTCAGGACTTCGGACAGGGTCGTGCTCACCACGGGGCGGACGGGGCTGCGGTATGCCCGTCTCCTCTTTCCTGACCATGACGTGGTGCTTGCAGGGTCGCACCTGGAAGTTTCGATCGCAGAGGCCCGGGGGCCGGTCGTCCTTTGCGGACTGCCCGCACTTATCCTCCGGTTCCTCGACCCGGAGCTGCCGGGCACGACAGGATATGCGACCATAGAAGAGTTCTCCACACAGCCGGAATTCAAAGACAGGATGTTCTC
>JAJRBV010000183.1 GCA_028679275.1 Methanoregulaceae archaeon | reverse complement strand
CTCGGGGTCCTCCTGGGACGGAAAAGCATCCGGTCCGGGTCGACCGCCGCAAGCAAGTATCGCCAGAGCAGTTCTGCCGGGATGAGTGCAAAGGAGGCAGAAGAGCATGCCCGTGCCCTCTCGGATGAAATTCGTGAACTCAAGGAAGAGTTTGAGAGGGAGGCAGCTGCGATCACGTCCCGCTGGGAGAACGCGGTGAAAGAGATCGGGGAGATTGCCGTGAAGCCGAAGAAGACCGGGATCAACCTGACGTCATTTTTCCTTGCATGGGTACCACGCTGGCAGGTGGTCGTCAGCGAGGGATCAGGCATTACAGGAACCGAGAATATCGATGCATTCAGGTAGCGGGAAAAATATCAGTCAGGAACGATAGGGTGAGTCCTGCATCAATCTCACCCTCCCTTTCCACGCACCATTGCTCCTCCAACTTCGTCACCAGGTTTCAATCTCCTACTGCGGGATTGCTATCGATGGCATCCCATGGAGACGTCCTCTTCCGAAAAACTAAAGAGTAATATACCCTATTATGCCTTATGAGCCTCCGGTGCCCCTGGTGCGGAACTACTTCCATCTCCAATGAAACCGGGGGGTATGGCGGTATGATATACCGGTGCAAGGAATGCACCTACCGCGGATCATTTATTGTACAGGAGGGTGGATCGTGGGATGAATTGGGGAAGCCCGGGAGGGGGGATCCCGTCAGCCGGCCGGTGAATGACGTGAACCATGAACCGGGGATTCCATGGTGGGTAAAAGCCATGGCGATCGTATTTCTTCTGGTAATTGTACTGAGCATGAAAAATCTGTTCTGAAGAAGGGGATTTAAGATATCACAAGAATCATTGAGATCCTGCCGGAACGCCGGACAGAACGGTTTCCGGGCGGGCCCGGACTTTGAATACTGTAACGTATGGGAAGAAGGAAGTGAGAATCCTGAAGGATAGTAAGTATGGAATCAATGAGGAGCTGAATAAATCATCATTGTAAGAAAAGGTTCCGCTTACCCCTCGGTTCCTAATTATTTCATGAGGCTGGTATTTTATTAACCACCCCCCACCTCTCCCGTTGCAAAACAATGAGAAACCGGATTGTTCATTTCAGGATGACAATACAGTTCCCGCCGCAGGAATTGGTTCATTTTCCCTGGTTTATTCCCCGAGCGCTTCCCGGCTTCGCTTCTGGTAAAGGACAATCGGGTCTGTCTCTTCGTAGGTAGTCTCCCCCGTCCTCATGATAACATTCCTGATCCCGGAGTTCACGATCATCTTTGAGCAGAGGAAGCAGGGCAAGATCTGAGTGAGGGCTTCGGTTTCAACCTCGTATCCTGCAAGATAGAGGGTGCATCCCCGTGCCAG
This sequence comes from Methanoregulaceae archaeon, assembly GCA_028679275.1. Taxonomy (GTDB): domain Archaea; phylum Halobacteriota; class Methanomicrobia; order Methanomicrobiales; family Methanospirillaceae; genus UBA9949. The sequence continues at coordinate 6,787 of JAJRBV010000183.1, read as the reverse complement.
CTTTCCAGCCTGGAGAAGGGCATTCATCTCTGCATGCACGCTCCGGCATTTTTCATAGTTTGAGCCGGAGGGGATGTTGTGATCGTTCCGCCAGCACCGGTTCAGCTCGGTGCAGTCCACCTGCTTCCTCGGCGCTCCAGTGTATCCTGTTGACACGATGGTGTTATACTCGTCCACAATGATCGCACCGAAATTACGGCGCAGGCAGGTCCCCTGGTGGGCGCACCGGAGGGCAAGATCAAGGAAATACTGGTGGCGGTTCGTTCGCATAAAAGGAGAGTTGTTCCGGGACGGTAAAAAATAATCCTGTGCGTCTCGGTGCAGGATTCCAGCCTGCCTTGCTATACCTGCAATACCTGGCAGGGGGAGGATGTTTCCCGGGCGCGGGATCTCACGTCTGGTTTTTACAGGTCATCCCATGTTTTCAGAGGGTAATATTCCGGGGGTAATGAACATAATCCTCCTGCTTATTGGTAGCTGATAAAAAATCCTGATATAATCATGAAGCGGGCTTAGGAAAGGGAAGCAGATGATCGTACAGGAGGTTAATTCAGGAAAAGCAGGAATAATAATCGTTGAAAGAGATGATGGTACGATGGATGAAGCGAGCGGATGTCCTGGCATTGGAGAGACAGCATGAAGAGAACCTGTGACGTATGCGGAAAGGAGGCGGCAGGGATGCAGATTCTTGGCTGCTGCTGCTCTACGGTATGCGAAGAGCATGCGGAATACCAGTTACGGGAGCTGAAACCGGGTGAGAAGAAAGAATGGGGGGTCTGTTATTTCTACAGGTTTCCTGACGATTCCCATGAATAAGGGGGCTTCCAGGCCTTAATTCCCTCCTTGGAAGCGGAGAATCACTTCATTTTTTTCCGGTTTTTATAAATGTCCCGTCACGGTATTCCCTGAAAGCCATCCTGAGCTCTTCTTCAGTGTTCATCACGATCGGCCCCCGCCATGCAACCGGTTCTTGGATGGGTGTTCCGGACAGGAGAAGAAACCGGAACGGTTTTGTCCCGATTCCGGTCGCATTGACTTTTTCTCCATCTGAAAAAAGTACGAGATCATGGTTATCCAGGGGAGGTCCCTGTTCGTCGAGGATCCCTTCCCCGCCGATTACATAGGCAAACACCGTGTATCCTGGTTTTACCCGGAGAGCAAACCGTGAACCGGGAGGGATACTGATGTCAAGGAAGTCCGGATCGGCAACAATATCCCTTACCGGCCCGGAAACCTCCCCGAATGTCCCGCAGATCACCTTCACGGTCACCCCGTTGCCTGCGGTAATTACCGGGATTTGATCCCTCCGAATCTCCTGGTATCGCGGGTTCATCATCTTGTTGTGCCGTGGAAGGTTCACCCAGATCTGGAACCCGCCCATCACCCCGTTGACCGGTTTTGGCATCTCCTGGTGAATAATCCCTGACCCTGCCGTCATCCACTGGACATTCCCGGCATCAACGCTCCCTGCATTGCCCATGCTGTCCCCGTGTTCCACCCTGCCCTCCAGCATGTAGGTTACCGTCTCGATACCCCTGTGCGGGTGCCAGGGAAATCCTGCCAGGTAATCTTGTGGATGGCCAGCCCGGAAGTCATCGAGCATCAGGAACGGGTCAAAGAGCGGTACTTCGGAGTAGCCAAACGCTCTTTTGAGCCGGACACCGGCACCTTCTATCGTTTCGCGGGAAGTAAACGTCTGGGCAATCGACCTGGTCAATGGCATAGTGAGGGAGTGGAAGTACGAAGAGATGAAAGTACTGGGCAGAATGAATCCAGCACTCACACCTTACCGTAGTACTCTGACCGTATTGGATCTTCCTTATTCAGGCAGGAGGAAAAAGGTAAATATTGATGGAATAATTCCCGGTAATACATGGTCCGGAGTGACGGAAGGGAAAAAGAAACGAAAAATTACTTCGGGATTTTAATAATGCCCTGAATGCTATTGCCAGGCAATCGAGCTCCTGACCCGGAATTACAAGGCCCGGAAGAACAGGAGCATTACCCTGTACAGGCCCGGACAGAGCAAAGACGCAGGACACATAACCATGTTGCTCAGCAAAAGGGAAAAAAGAAAATTCGCAGTCGACAATTTTTTTTCCAGGACCTCCTTCACTCGATCCCCTCGGGTGACAGTTCTCTCACCGCACGGAGAAAATTTCACCTGCAATCATCAGTCATGACTGCCCGGCTCGGAGTACCAACTCACCGTATATCGTTTTCCCATTCGGGACAAGTGCAATCGAATCAATGATCATCGCGTTCCTGGTGTTCCGGTTCACCCTGACCGCTTTCATTCGTTCGAGCACTCCCACATATGAGATAATATCCTCGCGGCCGTAATGCGTCCTTTGAGCAAGCATGTCGATCGTTGCGGTATTATGAAATTCTGAACCGAGGAGCCAGATAATCCACTCCTCGGGCATGTGGATGAAATCGGGCATGATGAACATACCAATCACTCCTCTACTTTCCCTTCAAGGGGATAAACCCTCGCGGGAGAGAGAACGATCCTCGATTTTTTTGAGATTCAGCGCCTGCCCCTTTGTCTCCCTGCATACCTATGCCCCCGCTCTTTTTCACCCGGCACCCGTGCCCGGGACATGTGAGCCGGATATCCTTTTATCCCGCCCTCCCCCCTTCCAATGCAGGCAAAATCGATGAACCCGTTGTAGGGATCCGTCCGGAGAAGGCGCACCGTGATGCTCTGACCAACCCTGAGCCCCTGCTCCCCCTGCATGATCCGTCCCTCTGCCGGAGGGGAGATCATACGGGCATAACTCCCGTGCTCGGTAACGCCGGTGACAAGGGCATCGAAGGACTCGCCGATCCGGTCCCTGAGCAGCACCGCAGCGGCAGCTTTCCGCATGAACCGTTCGACCTTTTTTGACCCTTTCTCGCGGTCGGAAAGCCATGCAGCCAGATCATACAGCTCGTGCGGGGCATACGGGCTTTTTTCCTTGTCAAGGACCGATTTGATCAGCCGCTGGTTCACAAGGTCGACATACCGGCGGTTCGGAGCCGTCCCGTGGGTATAATCGGTGACCGCAAGGCCGAAGTGACCAGTGGGAGGCTCCCCTGGCTCGAGTGTCATGTATTCCCCGGGCCCCAGGAGTTTGACAATCGTCAGGGAGAGGTCGGGGAAGCGTTCGGGATCGGCTTCCTTCCTCCGCAGGAGAAATAACGAGAGCGCCTTTGAATCGGGCTCAACGGGAAGTCTCTCATGATAGGCCGCTGCTGTCATCACGATCTCGTCCCAGTACCGCGGGGTACGAACGACCCGCTGGATCATGGGAATTCCGGCATTTCCCAGGAAGTCCACCGTCGTCCCGTTGGCGGCAATCATGAAATCCTCAATCAGGAACCGTGCCGGGTTCTTCTTCTGGACGACAATATCCTTTACAAGGCCGTCCTCTGCGATTGACTCGGCTTCGATGGTCTCAAGTTCAAGGGCTCCCTGTTCCATCCGGTATTTTTTGAGCCGGCCCATTGCTTCGGTCTGAAGCCGAAGCTGCTCTTCAAGCCCTGGAATATCCCTGACGTTTTCCGGGATCTCCCCCAGCCCCTCCAGCCATTCCCCCACCTCCTCGTAGACAAGTTTGGCCTTGTTCGAGACAAGAGCCCGGTATATCTCTCCATGACGGACATCTCCGTCCGGGAGAACGGAATATTCGATCACGATCGCCCGGTGATCGTGCCCGGGAAGGAGGGAACTGATCCCCTTCGAGAGCCTGTCCGGGAGCATGGGGAATGTCTCTACACCGGTATACACCGAGGTCCCGTTATGGGCTGCATGGAGATCGGTCTGCGACAGTTTCGGGACAAAAAGATCGACGTCCGCGATGGCAACCATAACATGGATCTCATCCCCGGGACCACGTTCGCAGTACTCGATCTGGTCAAGATCCATGGAATCATGATTGTCAATGGATGACCAGAGGAGGGAGCGAAGGTCCCGTACATCTGTCACGGTGTCCGGAGGACTGCTCTCATCAATGTTTTCGACTTCCCGCATCACCGCCTTCGAAAACCCTGGTTCGAATCCATACTTCCGCATCGCGTCCCGGGCGATTGCTTTCAGGTCGATAAAATGATGTTTTTTCATTGCTCGCTGTGAGAGATTCGTTTCAGGGCATAAAAACCTCTTTGAGCCTTGCAGGACCTGCCCGAATGATTCATGAAAAAGACAGCCTGCATGGGTTGAACTCCATGGATATGAAGGATGTTCTATCCGGTCCTACCGGTGTCCTTTCAGATGGCTACGGAGGGAAAAGGGTCTATTTTGTGACTTCCCGCACTGTCACAGGGTCATGCGGTTCCGGATTCCGGGCATTAATCTGTCTTTAGGATATCTCCCTACTCCCCTGCGAGTCCGCATCGGTCCGCTCCTCACCCGCATCTCGATAAAAAGGGCGAATTATTCTGCCCCGCCTTTTCCCAGTATCCTGTTCCTGTTGTGATAGAGGGTGGAGAAAAAAGCCGCAAAGCCCAGACTTGCACTGATAACCAGAACGATGATTCCTGCCACAGGAATCCGGGATGCAAGGTTCAGAATGATGAACCCGAGAAGGAACATCTGCCAGGGCGGGGCCTCCCATTTTATGTGCCGGGCGAGGAATCTCCCAAGGGCGAGTGAGACAAACAGGGTCGAGAGGAGCAGGCCTGCGAAAAACGCCATCCAGAGGAGGAGGGCAATCGGGAGCAGGACGATGGTGATAGAGATCAGGACGAGTATGATAAGGGAGAGGATAATTGCAAAAAATCCGCCAACGACCTTGGTAATGGCAGATCTCCGCACTTCATCCTCGACAGCCATAAAATGTCCGGGTACCAGGTGGAGAAGTACGAGACCGAGAATGAGCATTCCTATGGTGAAGATGATCCCAAAGATGCTGAAGATACGCGAGAACCCGCCCCGGGGCTCTGACAGCTCGACATGAACATACCCCGCAGTGCCTGTATTTTCAAAAGTCCGGGCCCGGACGGTCAGGTTTCCGGCAATATTCCCTGCATTCGTTACCTGGCCCCCCGCTATCATCGCGTCACGTCCGACTGAAGCGCCCTGTGTGATGGTTACCGTCCCGCCGGCCAGGACAGCATTTGTCCCCACATCGTTATTTGCATTGATAGTTCCCCCGGCTGCAACCAGTTTTCCGCCGATGTCGCCGTTGACATTGATCGTGCCTCCGGCCGCAATCACATCGCCCTTCACCGGGGCATTGAGATTGATTGTCCCTCCGGCCGCGATCAGGCTGTCAACCGGGGCGTTCACATCGATCATTCCCCCCGAGGCAAACACATCATCCGGGACAGCCTCGCTGATTGTCACCTGGCCCCCGTTGTAGGCAGCCAGTGCAGATACCCCTGCCGGCATGAACATGACAAGGAAGAGAGCGAAGAGTATCCCCCACGCCTTATTGCTCATAATTTCTCATCTGCAGCCGGGGATATATTCGTATCCCCAGGGGGAGGGGGATATGCGGGAAGGTTCCGCACCGGCGGCAGGGTGAATGATCAGGAGCCAGTCACGGGAAATGAGATCATGGCGGAGTTATTTATCTATCAGAAATAAGATATCCTGGTACCACTCATGGCTGCAAAATCCTGGAAAGAAGCAAAAGAGATCGCAGAACGGGAAGGACAGGACCTTGTTTTCCACAACTATGATACTCAGGAATACGGGGCCTGTTCCCGCGGCAGGTCATTCGGATGCTTTGTGAAAGGGGAATTCGTCGAACAGCGGTGCATCTGCATGCCTGCAACATTTTCACCCGAAGAACTGGAGAAGAAGGAGAGGGATTTTCTGAAGGAGAATCCGGGGTGGGAAGGCGCTGAATAAAACCCCCGGAATAACCATGCTTTCCGTTTCACCGATTCATTTTTCGATATCGGGAAATATCTCCAGAACATACCTTTTTTGCAGGAGATCCGGACTTCCCGTGAATCATTTCCGGTTCAATTCATTCCGTATCCGGCGAAAAAAATCAAACACCATCTGGCGGAACTCCCCCCCGACCTCCTCCCAGGACGGTTTTTCTGCCGGTGTATTATTGTCTGTCTGACCCGATGATGGAGGACAGGTACCGGGGTTCCGGTAAAATATCGAGATATACCCGGCAACAAGAACGATCACGAAGGTGAGAGGGTAGAGGATCAGGCTCACGAGCTGGAGCGAGGAGCCTATTCCAAGGGCATAAAACGAATCAATGAATTCCATGATACTCAGGATGAACGAGACAAGAAGGACGCTGGCTGCTGCATTGAAGAGGGGAAAGGGAAGGTTGAAGGGGAACACGAACGCGGCGAAGATATCCCCGAACATGAACAACACCGAGAAGATAATGACAAGGGCAGCATTGGCGTAAAGGAGGTCGACAAATCCCGAGAAGAGAGGCGATGAGAGGTAATCGGCAATAGAACTGAAAATGATGAGCACGATCAGGAACAATATTATCCCGATGAGACCTGATATGAGGGCTTTGGTTGCAGATTGATCCTTGCGGCACTCCTGGGTCATCCGGTCTTGCTCCTGATTCTATGAAAAGATCTTAAAATTACTTCCACTCTGAGAAAATTCTAATCCGGTTATCCGGTAATTTTCTAGTCAATAAGATTCGGCTTCATGGATTAATGTCCTTCCTCCGGATCAGGGTGCGATGCAAACAGGAAATGAGGTGAACTGAAAAACTGTACGCCCCGGCCGGGATTTGAACCCTGGTCAAAAGCTCCGCAGGCTTCTAGGATGTCCACTACCCTACCGGGACCTGGATCACGAGGTGATCTGACC
>JAJRBV010000123.1 GCA_028679275.1 Methanoregulaceae archaeon | reverse complement strand
AGGTGAGGGTAACCCCCTGCCGCTCGGCGTTCTGGATTACGATGACGTTGCTTGCAGCACCGAGTATGGTGAGATTGCCGGCGATTGTACTCCCTGCTGCAAGGGCAAGCATCTCCTGGATCGACATCCCCTGCTGGATGATGACGGGCTGAAAGAGGGCGACAAAGGGGACGTTTGAGATGAACTGACTGATCACCACGCTCACCACCATGATTACGGGAACTGAATTGACGATCTGGAGATCTATTGCCGACTGGAAGAATCCTGTGTCAAAGACACTCTGCATCAGGACAAACAGTGCAACGAAAAAGACAAGGGTATACCAGTCAACCTTCCTGACCAGTTCTGCCCTTCTCTGGCTCAGTACGAGCAGGGGAGCGGCCCCGGCAAGGGAGATCACCATCAAAGGCAGTGGATTGTATCCGATAAACCCCCCCAATATCCGGAATCCGATCAATGCCAGGATAATTCCCAGTGAACATGCCGTGAGCCGGGCAAGGTCTGCGTCCCTGACCGGTTCAGGCTGCACCGGAGCACAATACTCCTGTGCCGGATGATAAAAGGTCCTGACAACCACCCATGCGATGACCAGGTTGATCAGGGTGGGTATCCCGAGATGGATCAGAAAGGGGGTGAATGCATCCCCGAGATCGGCAGAGGATGCGATCAGGAAATTCTGCGGGTTGCCGATCGGGGTGGCGACACTGCCGATCGTGATGGCAAAACAGAGCGCAAGAAGGGCCCCCTTCCGGTCAATCCCCCAGACACATGCAAGAGCTATCACGAGAGGGGTCCCGATAACTGCGATCGTATCATTCATGAGCACGGCAGAAAACAGACCCATGACCATGATCAGGAGGAGGAGGAACTGGTCAGGATTCTTTGCCCGGGAAAAGATACGGTGAGAGAGCGATGCGAGAAACCCGCTCTCCTGAACGGCCACCCCTACGACAAACATTCCGAAAAGAAAAAGCATAACATCGACATTGATGGCCGACAGTGCTGCTGCCGGGGTAATCTGGCCGAGCAGGAGGACGGCAATCGCCCCTGCCAGCATAATCTGCCATATCCGGAGGGTATACCTGCCTATCTGCCGGATGGCGATTAGGATAAAGACGAGAATCAGGACGATAACAGGGATGAACATCGGGTTTTCCTGCCGGTACGGTGTGATCAGGTACCGGTTCTCTCCACCATCCACGTCAGGAGTATCCCCGAATCCATGCGCTCGAAACCAAAGAGGGAGAGGCGGGTGAAATCCGCTTCGTCGATAAAACCTTCTCCGTCAGCAAGGGTCGGTGCACGGACCCCCCCGATCACCATGTTGCCTATATAGCAGGTGAGTTTGTCGACGAGCCCCGCGCGGAAGAGCCCCCATAATAGTGTGCCTCCCCCTTCCACCATCAGCGTCCTGATTCCCAGCTCATAGAGCCGGGAGAGGAGATGCGGCAGGTCAACCTCCGTCTCTCCCTCGACAAGTACCGTGGCATACGGAGACAATGCGTCTATCTTCTCCCGGTCCGCCTTGAGAGAACAGGCAATGATTCGCGCTCCCTTCCCTTTGTGGAGGATCGCTGAATCGATCGGGGTTCGTGCCCGGCTGTCCACCACGATCCTGACAGGGTTTTCATCCTCTCCTCTCGCACGCCGTTCCGCTACCAGTGCCGGGGACTTTACCGTCAGGGAGGGATCATCGGCAAGAACGGTCCCTATCCCTACCATGACTGCATCGCTCTCTGCTTTTATCCGATCCACCCGTGAGAAATCTGATGAGCCCGATATTTTTACCTGCCTCCGCTCGCGGGTGGAGAGTTTTCCGTCAGCACTCATCGCGACGTTGACATGAACAAAGGGGCGCATGCACAATGATTGGTCAGTGCCGTTCTTCAATATTACCGGGAATGCCACTTCTTCGAATGGCTCTGTACCATTCCCTGGAAACGCAATTCCAGGAAAAAAAGGGAAGTTCTGCCCGTTGCAATCTCCGGGGGTATGTTGTTCGGATGAAGGGGATCAGGAGAAGCGTATTCATAGGTTCCTTCCAGCCGGATCAGGGAGGGCAAAGACTCCGGAGAGATAGTATGCTCCGAACAGGATGAGGAACATCCCGCACATCCCGAGAACCCAGCGGTATGTCCGTTCACTGAAGATGAATCGCCCGCGGTGGACACTTACCGACACCAGCGTGAACCACCCGAGATCGGCAGCCCAGTGCCCAAGGATGAATGCAAGCGCAAGGACAACCCCCCCGGTATATGCCCCTATCAGCAGTGCACTCCCCACGGTGAACCACCAGATCCAGAAATACGGGTTCGAGATACTGGTGATAACCCCTGCGAGAAACGGCTTTGCAATTTCTTCCGGCTCTCTGGTAAGATTAATCCGGGTATTCCGTGCTTCCCATACGGTTAAGCCGCCAAATACCAGGAGGGCTATTCCCCCAACCCCGGCAATCACCCATGAATATTCCCCGATCACGACGCTCATGCCTGCTATGATGAGGAGGACCATAATGAGTTCAACGGCAGCATGCCCGAGAGTCACCCTGGGCCCCGCGCTCCACCCACCTTTGAGCGATGCATTGATGGTTGCAACCAGGGTAGGCCCGGGTGCAAGTGCTCCGGTGAGCCCGACAAGAAAGCCGAGCATGAGCATTTCGAGCAGGGGGTTCAGCGTTACCAGCCTTCACAGGACTATGATCGTTACTCTCCCAATTATGTTCGCTTCATGGGTACCAAATGGATAAACCCAAAACTGGTACTAGGCACTGGAAAGAATCCCTGGCAAATTTCTTGTGGAAAAAGATCCTCTCTATCACCCCCGGGTCCAGGAAAGAATAATTGTTCCCGGGCTTTTCCGGGAAATTTCAGGGATGCCCAAAACATCCGGAGGGAGCCTGCCTCATGCTGTATGCTGAACAGGGCTCTACTCCTGCACATGCGGCTTATGCCGGATTCCGGATGAAAGCAGCCACGGTATGTCGTCTTTGAACGGAATCCCGGAATTTCTGCCTGGAATAATTACCAGTTCACCTGGCCGTGGTATTCCTGATGACCCGAAAAAGAGAATAAGGTTCAACTCCAATACTTCCCCCTCAAATAAGGTGTAACCATGGGAATCTTTGACAAGTTACGGGGAAGCAAAAATATTCAGCTCACCCCGAAATCTGCCCTTATCACTGCTGCAATCACGGTGATTGCATCAGATGGCGTCCTTGACGAGGCTGAACTTGGCGATCTCGCAAAGATCGCAAGGGGAGACAAAAATGCCGTGAACGACGCCGTGCAGGTTCTCCAGGGCAACTCAATTTCGGAATGCATGGAGCTTATCGCTAATTGTCTCAATGAGAAACAGAGGATGGCCGCGATGGCGATCCTTCTTGACCTTGCAATGGCTGATGGCATCCTCGCCGGGAACGAACAGAAGATCCTCCAGCAGTACATGGAGAAATTCGGCATCTCCGAAACGGCAATAAAGCCGGTGATTGATGCGATCGCTCTGAAAAACGACTTTTCAGTGTTTTCCTAAACCTTTTCTTTTCTTTCATCAGCGGGGATTCCCCTTTCTATTGCTGTCCCGGCCTTTATCACCCAGCGTTCAAAGGATCCCCGGAAATACACCATGACTTCGATTTCCGCGCCCTGCTGTGAGCGCTGTAAGCCATCATCGTACCTTTTCCTGACATGCCGGAGACCGTGCTCGAGGAAGTATTGCCCGGTATATTCGAGATACGCAATTTCACGGGCAAGGACTGCCTCTTCAAAAGATTTCGTTTCAATGGCAAGGCGCAGCGCCTCTTCTCCGGAGATGGGGCAATGATACGCTCCATGCTGGTCAAGTCCGCTGATCTGGCGCCAGTCCACGCTCCCTCCCTCATCAGGTTCCTGGTGGAGCATGTGAGGGTATACCCGGCATACTGCAGGCCTCTTTTCATAAATCCTGCACCTGCGGTCTTTGAGAAAGTGACAGGATCCTTCAGGATCCCGGAGTGCCCGGATCGTATACCCGGAAGCATAGTATGTCCCATGCTGGTCGCAGAAATCCGGGAGGGGGACCGGTTCCAGCGCTTCCGGTTCACAGGACCGGATCCACGTGGCATCCTCGTCAAGGAGAAGGACATGGCCGTTGAATTTCCTCGTGCAGCAGCGCGCGCAGCAGTCACAATGGAATCCGACATCGGCGAAAATGGCGGCAAGTTTCACGGGAGGATAATCCGCCAATGCCTCGATCTCGCGGTACCGTGAAGCGGCGACCGAATGGAAGGGAAGAGGAAGCTGAGGTCCCTGGGACATGGCTGCTAGGTACATCACGGTTCAAGAGCAAAAAGACAGGGCTCCCGGCACCCGCTATCAGGGAACAATCCCGAAAATCTATGGTCCTTTAGGCCAACCCTTTATGAATGGGAATCCGGGAGTGCCCTGTCATACTGGTTCATGGCTGGAAGAGCCATCCCGGGGTCTGGAAACGGTTAACTCAGCTCCTTTCCGATGCAGCGCTGCCGGTATGGAGTTTTGGATACGACGGAATGAATGGTGTTTCCCTTGCAGATCTGGCTTTTGCCCTGCAGCAGTTCATTCGTGAGAGGCAGGATGAGTCGGGATATGGAGGAGCGGTCGACATAGTAGGGCACTGCATGGGGACCTGTGTTTCACGGTATATGCTTGAGGTTCTTGACCGAGAGAAAGAGAATCTGGAGGTTCGGACGCTGATTGGCCTTGGTCCGCCAAATAATGGATCTTCGATCGCTGAACTGTTCTGTGATCCCGTCCACGGTCCCGGCAGGATCAGGGAACTTTCCGGATCATTTTTCCCGCACGGGTGTAACCCCGTCTCCGACAGAATAGTCCAGGAATTCAGGCCTGGAAGCAGGAGCATGAACAAACTGGCATCGGCCGGGCTTCGCCCCGATATCGCTTACCGTATCATCCTTACCCAGAATCCCGCACAAGATCCCGGGTTCTTCCCGGCATTTAATGGAATGACCTGGCAATATTCCCGGGTGAACGGTTGGCAGATGACCTACCTGGGAGACGGGATCGTTCCCCACACCGATTCATTTATCGAAGGGGTCGGGCTCGATATACTACCGGCCCGGGGGTATGAATTTGTGTACGATCCCTCCCTGTATTGCCATTTCAACCTGCCAAAGAACCCGGAGATAATGCATCGGGTACTGGAGTACCTGCTGAATCCCGGAACCCTGCCCGTCATGACGTGTCCGGCACCGGGTACGCAGGGATCCTGCACGGGTGACTCCTGAAGAAGGAATCCGGAAGAACCTGAGAAGAGGAGTGAATGTTCCGGACTTCCCCGTATTGCATGAACCGGGCTCAGGTCAGCTGTCAAACCGGTCCCGCAGGACGAACGCAAAGGTCTTTATCCGGTGATGTTCGTACTGGACAGGGCTGCCCTTAATCGTCTGAAGAATTTTCACCCCGAACCTGCTCCTGCCTGTAAACTGGCCGGTCCAGTCCCCCTCCGAATAACCCCGGAAGAATTTCAGGGAGAGATCGAGCCGGTTCTCACCGTGTGCCAGCTCTGATATATGTTTCCCTTTCACTGCATCAAGAGAATAACTGTATCGTTTTTCAAACGTCTCATTGACGTACATGATATGCCCGAGACCATCGGTGATCACCACGCAGTCATTCATCCTGTTCAGGGCCATACTAAAGAGCTCGAGCTGCTCCTTCTCGCGAATAAGCTGCTCGTTCAGTCTCAGCAACTCATGCTCTGTTGCTTTGTGCCGGGTAATATCATGGCATATCAGCGCAATCTCCCTGATAATCACCTGCTGGTCTATGACTGGCTGGAGCGTGATCCCAAACCACCGCCCCAGAACCCGTTCCTCGAAATTCCTGGGAGAACCTGATCGGCACAGGTGAATCTCTTCGGAAATTCTTGGAAAAATTCCTGATGCCATGAAGATCCCGATAATCGAGGCATTGACCAGCTCATCCGGATCTCTGCCGAGCAGTGTCGCCATCTTCCTGTTCACCGTCAGGATATTTCCCTCGACCGTGAGCAGGGCAGCAGCATCTCCCGTGGCGTCCAGGAGTGCATGAATTGCCAGTTCCTGGACATGGATCTTTTCGTCACTCCTGTGCCTGTACAGAGCTGTCTCGATGCTGGTCCGAAGGTTTCGCAGATCGAATGGTTTGATGATATACCCAAACGGTCCGGTCACCTTTGCCTGTTCGAAGGTGGTTTCATCCGAATGGGCTGTCAGGAAAATCACGGGAATGTTGTACTTCTCCCTGATCTGTTCTGCAGCGGTGATCCCGCTCATTTCACCCCGGAGTGTGATGTCCATCAGCACAAGGTCCGGTTTTTGCTCCCCCGCGATGTCGATTGCAGATTCTCCGGTGTCCGCAATGGCAGGGACCTTATATCCCATCTCCTCCAGGTTGCATTTCAGGTCAGATGCCGTAATAAACTCGTCTTCAACGATGAGAATCCATGCCGGATTCATACACTTCCCCCGTTTTGTGATAGCTTTTTGAAGCTTACCAGATAATCGACTCCATTCTCACAGTCCATTCGTATCGTCCCATTGAGCTGTCTTGTCAGGCCATTTATAAGGTTCATTCCTAACGATTTGGAGGTATCGATGGAAGGGATGGTTCCCGGGATTCCTATTCCGTTATCCCGGTAGTGAATGAGTATGTCCTTCCCGTCATCAGTGACGTCGATCGTTATCTCCCCTCTTCGTCCTCCCGGGAATGCATGCTTGAACGAGTTTGTGATCATCTCGTTAATGATCAGACTGCAGGGAACTGCCTGGTCCATGTTCAGAAAAACCTTGTCAGCATGTATTTTAGTCTGAATAATCTCCGGTTTCACCCCATAGGTGTGATACAGGTAATTGATGACACTTACAAGGTAGGCGTTATAATCGATCGCCACCAGTTCTTTCCCCTTGTATAACTGTTCATGAACCAGTGCGATTGACCGGATACGGTTCTGGGCATCCCGGAGTATCTCCTTTGTGACGTCATCCGATGCAGTTCTTGACTGGAGACTTAACAGACTTGAAATGACCTGAATATTGTTCTTCACCCGATGATGAATCTCTTTTAAGAGAATATCTTTCTGTAATAATGCTTCCCTGAGGGCTTCCTCCGATTTCCTCCGGCTCGTAATGTCCCTGACGGTCTCGATTGCTCCTGTGACAATCCCGTCAAGATCATAAAGGGGGGTTGCCTGAGCCCAGACGATGGCCCTTCTCCCGTTTTCAGGGGTAATTTCGGTCTCGGTTATCAATTTTCCCTGGGGCGGTTCAGGGATTGCCCCGGCGGGGACATTTTCATTACCCGGCTGAAGTACCTGGTCGATGAGGATAGGGTGGCGGTACCCGTAAAATGCTTTCGAATATTCATAATTGCTCTTCCCGATCATCTCTGATGCGGGAACCCCGGTCAGTTCTTCCACCGCCCTGTTCCATGCAATAACGGTGCCGCTTTTATCAATGACAAACGTGGCATCGGGCAGGAAATTTATAATGGAGGACAATGTCTGTTCACTCTGCTTCCGGGCAAGTTCCTCCTTTCTCAACTCCGTGATATCATGAAAAATACCCTCGATACCCTCAATACTGCCATCTGACTGATAAAAAAGATGGCTGCTTACCGATACCGGTACCGGCATTCCATTACTCCGTTTCAGGGTCATCACATGATTGGATACCTTTCCTTTGTTCCTTACCTCTTCAAGAAAATTCTCCCCCTCAGAGGAGTCCATTAAAAAATCAGAGCTGAGGTTCCTCCCCAGGCATTCTTCAAGTGAAGGGTATCCAAGGAGTGTCGCAAAACTGGGGCTCGCCATCAGGAGGTTTCCACGGGTATCGATCCGGAACAGAACATCCTGGATATTTTCAATAACATTCCGTAACTCTTCCTGCCGCCTAAAGAGCCGTTCTGCCAACTCCGCAACAACAATGCCGATAATGACAAACATCCCTGAACGGAGTGCTGCTGCCCCTATTTCAACATATGAAGGGTAGGTAAAGGCTGATGCAAGGATAAAATAGGCAGCACTGACAAGGATGATGCCGGGAATACCCTTTCTCCGGTAATAATACCCGATAAGAATGAGCGGGAGGTAATACAGATGCATGAATACCGTGTTGATACCGTGGGAAAGGCAATACAGGGTAACTGCCAGTATCGCGACAACAAATCCCCATATCACCACAGGGACGAGATATGGCCTGGAAAACAATGCTGATCCTGATGTCATGATGATCTCACCTGATTTTTTCTCCGGGAAACCATGGCATCCGGACCGATCATCAGTCGGGAAGAAGGGCTCCTGGACAGACGGGAGTATCTTCGTGCGGAGGGTTGGGGTAGCCTGTCAGATGAATATTCCCTAAAACTAAAGTGCCAGGGAGGGGGGAAGACTATAATACCCCCGATGCGCAGGCTGATTAGGTCACGCCAGTCAGATCCGATCGAACGCCTTGAAGTATGAGGATTCTTAAAACGCCCGGTATCCGCCAATAATAGTATGTGGTAGTCCGTTAAGCATGAAGGTTTGTGGCTGCGTCAGCAGAGTACCGGAATTGCGGATCGACCGGTATTCAGCAGGATTCTCTCATAATTGTTGAAAAACCGGCCATCCCCAAACGTTTTTTCTGCTTTTCCAGGTTTCAGCTCACCATTTCACGTGGATTGCTTCATCAAGCGGCATCGCCGGCACGATGTGTGCAATCCCAAGCCCGCTGAACGGAGCGGTTACTTTCAGCAGCGCTTCTTCATCTGGCGCTTCAAAGATCGCAAGTGAGGTATGCCTCCCGATAAGCAGATACCTGTTGATCAGTTTTATCTCAGAAGGATACCTGAAGTGCTTCCAGAGCTCGAGGACCTTGTGGGTATTTTCGGGCTCGAATTTAAACCACAGCACAAAGAGCATACAAAACTCCCCCTTGTTTCTACACTTTTCCTGCCCTGATATGTGCCATCTGCACGGGAATGATCAGAGCATTGAGGGAATGGGAATCCCTGGAAATAAACTTTGAGGTTCTCGGAGTATCATTCAAAATTGTAGCAAAGTCATCCATATCGATAAAACCTGAAAGGTAGGGTAATGGTTTGCCATAGCCAAGCGTCCAGACTAATGGTTTCAATCGTCCTGATTAACATCCGCGCAAATTAGGGATACACCGAATAAAATTAGACTGCAGACATTCTCACGGACTCCCCATTCTTCTTGTACCTTTGGCGCATGTGAACCTGCTCAACGGAACCTGCATCCGACAATCCATCAGTTTTTCTTGGACAGAGAGGAATATGCGGAGTATTAACTGAATTGAGCTATTGAGATACGCAGGTTTTACCGGCTATTCTCCATATTTTCCTGCTATGGGAAAAGCCGGTCTTCATACCGTCCGATCATTATGAGAATTGCCCACGTAGCAGAACGGATCCTCCCCTGCAAAATCCCCGCTCCGGGCATACGCCCGCACCCGGCACCCGCCGCCACAGAGCGGGAGATAGGTACACGACCGGCACTTTCCCCGGATCTCCGTGGGTTTTTTGCGGAACCGGGCGAGGACGTGACTGGCGTCATCATTCCAGAGCGAAGAGAAGGGCCGGTCACGGATGTTGCCGATAAGGAAAGCCGGCGAGCGGGCGAACTGGCAGGGGTACACGTTTCCGCGGGAATCGACATTGGCCACCCGTTCCCCGGCACTGCATCCCCCGTTAAGCGAAGCAAGGAGCTCGCGGGCATCCTGAATGTCCGGCGACCCGTCGCGTTCCATGGACTGCAACAGGTGGATGCAGTCCTGTGGTGCATCGACGGTCAGAAATTCCATCTCCTCTGCCGGAATCTCCTTGGCTTTCCGGTAGAGGAGGGAGAGCGCCCGGGTCACTTCAGGGGCACTCAGCTGGAGGCGTTCGTAGGCATCGCTTCCCCGGCCGCACGGGACAAGCCAGTACAGGCAGAAACGGGCGGCCCCGATGTTTCGGGCAAGGTCGACAAGTGCACCCAGCTCTTCCCGGTTCTCCCTGGTCAGGGTCACCCTGACCCCGCACCGCACCCCTGCCTTACGACAGCAAGCGAAGGCCGCAACAGCCTTGTCAAACGCCCCGGGGGTATCCCTGAACCGGTCATGGGTAGCTGCTGTTGCCCCGTCCAGCGAAATGCCCGCATACTCAATTCCGCTGCTCATAATCTGCCCCGCGACCTGATCGGTGAGGAGGGTTCCATTGGTGCTGAGTGCCGTCTTGATTCCCTGCTTTTTGCAATACCCCGCGAGCTCCCAGATATCGGGACGGATCAGCGGTTCACCCCCCGTGAAGATGACCAGCGGGATTTTCGATGCCGCAAGGTCATCGATGAATGCCCGGGCTTCGGCAGTGGTAAGTTCACCCCCGGACCCGCATGCTGGCCCGGATGAGCTGTAGCAATGAGTACATGAAAGATTGCACCTGTCGGTGAGGTTCCAGAATACAACGGGTCTGCAAATCCCGGAAAAGGCAAGGTACCGGCTCGGTATTGCATCTGCCCCGTGGCGGTGTTTCATGACGGCACTGACCGTCCCTTTCCCGTTGAGGCACTGCGTGATCCGGTTCATGTCCCGCCCCCGTTTTCCCGTACACGGACATTCGGGACACGTTTGAACTCCTCGTCACTGAACAGGATGAGATACCGGGACAGGCCAGTCTGTTCTGCAAGCCGGCGGACCTCCTCTTCAACTTCCTTCCTTGAAAACCCATGATGCACCGTATAAAGGGAATAGTCCCACCGGCCCGGTACGGGTCTCCGTTCATAACAGTGGGTGACGCAGGGATGCGATGCAAGCATGGATCCAATATCTCCGGGCGGCTTTCCGTTGCAGTCCCATGCGACAAGGGCATTGGCAGTGATTCCCAGCTGCCGCTGGTTGATTCGGGCCCGGAACCGACGGATGATACCGGCCTCCTTTAACCCCCGGACCCGTTCCAGGACTTCCTCCCCGTCAAGACCGAGCTTTTTCCCGATCTCCCTGAATGGCTCGAAAACAAACGGGAGCCCGTCTTCAAGCGTGGCAAGGATCTCCCGGTCACGCTGATCCATTCAGACCTCCGTTCCGGACCCCTGCAAGGGGGAACCGGACATCGATTTTTATCTTCTTCACAGTCGGCAGGTCCAGGACATCTTCCCGGGAAAAGCCCGTTCTTTCAAGGATCTCCTGAAGAACTTCGTGCAGCGTTTTTTCATCCTTTGCCGAGAGCGTGAACCAGAGAGAATACCGATGATTACGCTGGAAATTGTGTGATACCTCAGGGTACCGGCTGATGATATCAGCAACCTCGCGGATGTGTTCCTCCGGTACGGGAAGCGCAACGAGCGTTGCGGCAGTAATACCCATCGGCCGGGATTCGATGATGGGCGAGATACCCCTGACAATCCCTTCCCGGGACAGACGTTCCATCCGTTCAAGGAGCACCGCTTCGGGGATATCGAGCCGGGCTGCAATGGACTCCCACGGGCGGGACACGAGCGGAATGTCCCTCTGTAATGCATCGAGAATGCGAAGATCGAGTTCATCAGCCGGTGTCTGGGGGGTCATGGCGTGCCTCCCGGTTCGTACGGGCACCACGGGTCCTCAGAGCAGAGGTCCCCTGCTATCGCCCGGGGTTGCATGAGCCCGTCGCACCAGCAATGAGAAACCGTCTCCGTGCCCCGGTACGCCCGGGCACGGCAGCCGCCGCATATGATTTTGTATTCACACCGACTGCATTTCCCGGTCAACAGGTCCGGGTCGCGGAGTGCCGAGAATACCGGTGATTGGTACCATATCTCACGAAACGGGTTCTTTCGGACATTCCCGGCACTCACCGGCAGGTAAGGACAGGGGGTGACATCCCCGTCCGCATAGATCCGGCAATAGCGGATTCCGGCGATGCAGCCCCGCCCCCACGCCTGGTTGTCGATCCCGAGGTCTGCGGCAATCCGCCGGAACTGCGGGGCACAGGTCGGGCGGAGGTTCACGCTGGTGTCACGGTACTTCAGGAGCACCTGCCGGATAACCTCTTCATATTCCCGGGGATCAAACGGGCCAAAATCCTGTGCACGTCCCGTAGGAACCGGGAAAAAGACCTGGTAATCCGTCACACCCAGACCTTTCCCGAGATCTACCACGGATTGTACATCCCCGGCAGAGGGCCGCATCATGGTCATATTGATCTGAACCCCGATACCCTCATCGCGACAGTTCCGTACTCCCTGCACGGCCTTTTCCCATGCACCGCTGACGCCACGGAACGAGTCGTGGACAGCAGGGTCCGCGGAGTCAATGCTGACTGCAACAGCCCGGATTCCCGCATCCCGGAGCCGTTCGGCCATCAAAGGGTCGAGGAAGTAGCCGCTGGTGCCCATCACCATCCGGAGCCCCCGCTCAGTGCCATAGCGGGCAATCGTGCAGAGATCGGTCCGCATGAGTGGTTCGCCACCGGAGAGCACGATAACAGGCGTCCCGACATCCCTTATCTGGTCGATGACTGCCAGTGCCTCGTCAGTGGAGAGCACTCCTGGGGTTTCGTTCTCACCTGCGTTCACGTAGCAGTGGGAGCACTTCAGGGGACACCGGAGCGTGATATTCCACGAGATGAGACGCGGAGCCCCACCGGATATACCCTTCACCACTTCAGCCCTTTTGCCAGTCACTGCCCGAGTTCCTTATCCCCGTTCATGAGGTTTTCCGCCTTTGAAGACGGGTATATCATGATCGGGCGAGATCGAAGCGATCAAGGTTCATCACTTTGGTCCAGGCCGCCACGAAGTCCTTTACAAACTTCTTCTCGGCGTCCGCGCTTCCGTAGACCTCGGCCAGAGCCCGGAGCTGGGAGTTGGAACCAAAGATCAGATCAACACGCGTTCCGGTCCACCTGACTTCCCCAGTCCTGCGATCACGCCCTTCAAACACGTCAGCATCTTTCGAGACTGCCTTCCACTCGGTACCCATGTCGAGTAGGTTCACGAAGAAGTCATTGGTGAGCGCCTCCGGGCGCCTGGTGAAGACGCCGTGCCGGGTCTGTCCGAAGTTGGTGTTCAGCACACGCATGCCGCCCAGGAGCACCGTCATCTCGGGCGCGGTCAGGGTCAGCAATTGCGCC
>JAJRBV010000101.1 GCA_028679275.1 Methanoregulaceae archaeon | reverse complement strand
TGGCACGTTTCATGACGGCAATCTTCCATCATCTGACCATCAGGATGATTGAAGGAACATTCATCATCGGCCTCAGGAATCCTGCGGATACTGGGGTGATATTCGGGTGTTTTTCAGCGATTCGGCCATTACTCATTCCTTGCACCCGGATCTCGCTCTCGATGCAACCCGTATTTGACAGGGAGGTGCTCGAGGGGCGCGTCCAGGCAGATCTTCGAATCAGCCAGCCCCTTTTCATTCCCGTACTTATGCTGCGGCTGGCGATGAAACCTAAAGCAAGGCGCCTTATCCGGAGTATATCAGATCGCGCAGCAGGTGTTGCCGTATGAGGTTTCAGGGTCTCAGGTATGGCAGGCCGCTGGATTGTCACGGGCGAAGCCTTCTCCCGGTTGTTGCCCTTTTCTTCGAGGACAGCAGTGGCTCTGCAATCGGATCTGCAGCCGTGCTCGCCCTCTTTATCATTGAAGGGGATCAGGTGTATTTTTCTGCACTGTCAGATGATATAACGCCTGAAGATATTCTTCGAGACCTGGGGAAACCCGGCAGGGAGATGTTCCCCTCCGGAAAGGGGGGGTGAGTATCTGGCCATGATGTCCTATTTTTTCAGGTAACGACGACTGCCAAGAACCGATAGTATCCCGGTTACCGGGACAACAACTCCCGCAAAGATGAGAAACAGGATCACTTCATTTTCTGGGAAGATGATGACAAGCGAAAGGGTTACCGCCGCAAGGATCCCGAGAACAAGGAGGCTGTTTCCCACGACCCGTTCAAGGCCTTTTGCATCAATGACCCGGCCTTCCCGGTAACCTGCCACGAAGTCGATCCTCCCCCTGAACCTGATCAGGTAACCGAGAGCGAGAAACAGAACCATAAAAAATTCGAGAATTATAAGGATAAGGACCGATGCCATGGCACTATCACCATCCGTTTAGTTCTTTTCTTCTTCGGTCTCATAGTTGTTCCCCTATCTGCGATCCCATCACTCATGCCGGAGCGCATCGATCGGATTCAGGTTCGATGCTTTCCATGCAGGGTAAAAGCCCGAAATCAGGCTCGTACCCAGGCCGAATCCTACTCCGTACACGATATATACCAGACTTGAAGGTACGAAGAGATATTCGGTGGTCTGGAGCATCACCATGCTCACTGCATAGCCGCCAATAAGCGATAGTGCCCCGCCGATAGAACTTCCTATAAGGCCGAGGATGAGTGCCTCATACAGAAACATTCTCCTCACCTCCTTTCTCTGGGTGCCGATGCTTCGTATGACTCCGATCTCCTTGATCCGTTCGGTGACGGACATCAGCATGATGTTTAAGATGCTCACTCCAGCAACGATGAGGGATATACCTCCGATGACCGTGGTGAATGTTGAGATCTGCCCGAACGTCGTGAGGATGGTTTCAAGGATTGCCCTTGTGTCGATCACATCGACAACCGTCTCCTTCCGGTTCATCGTCCTGTCAATGGAGTCCTTTACTTCCTCGATCTCATTCAGGTCCTTGACCTTGACGATTACCTGGTTGTACTCTTCCTGCTCGAAAGCCTGGCTGAACCACTGGTCTTCCACTACGATCCCGAAATCAGGATTGATATCAAATCCCATCCCGCGTTCTTTCAGGATTCCGACGACCCTTAAAGAACCCCGCTCGCCAAGATTTATCCGGGAACCTACCTTGATTTCGTTCTGTTCGGCGAAGGTTGCCCCGACCATTGCACCGGACGACCCCCTCAGAAAGGATCCCTCTTCAACTTCGAGCAGGATAGGGATATCATCGGGCCTGAGACCATATACCGTTCCGACCGTATCTTCCGAACCGATCTTCATTCGCGAGCTGCCGGAATAGACCGGGATGGTGACGTGCGGGGCGGCCGAACGCCGGATTTGTTCCACATCGCGGTCCGAAAGGAGGTTTGAAGACTGCCCGCCCCCAAATCCCATCCCTCCGGTATGCGGAGTGACAATGATCGAATCTCCCACCGAAGACAGGCTGTCAGAGATGGCAAGGACAAGGCTGTTTCCGAGAATTCCCATCGAGACTATGGTAACCACTCCGATAATGATACCGAGTATGGCAAGGAGTGAGCGGAGCCAGTGGAGCCTCACGTTCCGGCGGGCTAGTTCAAAGAACATCAGGGAATGCATGAGCCTCTCATTCCTTCCCCCCGCACACCTTTCACCAGTCCTGTCATGAAATCTTTCCGTCCACGATCCGGATTATCCGGTGAGCATATTCTGCAACCGAGGGGTCATGGGTCACCATAATGATCGTCTTTCCTCTGTCACGGTTGAGATCATCAAGAAGATGCATAATCGCAGCTCCGGTCTTTGTATCGAGATTGCCCGTAGGTTCATCCGCGAGAAGTATCTCGGGGTCATTTACGAGGGCACGAGCTATAGCAACCCGCTGCTGCTGGCCTCCCGACAATTCGCTTGGTTTATGTGAATAGAGGGTATCGTCAAGATCCATCGCCCTCAGTACATCAATACACCGTTCCCTGCATTCCCTGCTCCCTGTCTTGAGAATGAGAGGATACTGGACATTCTCGAGCGCAGTCAGCAACGGCAGGAGATTGAACTGCTGGAAGATGAATCCCAGATAGTCACGCCGGAGAACCGTCAGATCCTCATCGCTCATACCCCAGATATTTCTCCCCTTGATGCAGAGATTCCCGGAAGTAGGAGTATCAAGACAGCCCATCAGATTCAGCAGGGTTGATTTACCTGACCCCGAAGGGCCCATGATTGCAATAAAGTCCCCTTTTCCAATGTCCAGGCTCACCTTTTCGAGTGCGACCACATCTCCTCCCGGGAGGGGATAGACTTTCGTGACCTCCCGGAACCTTATGATTGTGTCGCCGTCACACTCGGGGCTTATCGCTTCTTCCATGAGTACCAGATAGCCCCCCCTATTACCGCAGCCGATATCAGAATGACTGCAATAATGGAAGTGGAAACTCCGGGTGAATTCTCTTTCGCGCTGGTTTTCGGAGGGATAACCACCGGTGTGGTCCGGACTGATGGATTGCCATCCTCGTCACGGTAATTTACGATGACCTGCACCTGGGCGGTGTTCTCTGAAAGAAATGTAATCTCGAAGCTCGCAAAGTCATCCGGCTGCAGGGATCCGACAACATACTCCCGGTAAGGATTCACTGGTTCTGCACCGTCTCCGGCCGAAAGGACAACCGAATTAGCCACTTCGAGTCCTGCATTGGTCACATCCCCCGTGAGGGTATATTTTCCATCCTTGTATTCAACAATAATATTCGAGAGGATAGGTTCTGCCTGTTTCTTTGACTCCCCAAAAGCGACCGGCAGGGTTGTTACTGCAGAATGAGGATTCACTCCGTTTTTATAATCGACAACTATATCGAGATTCGTCGGCTCTCCTGGTGTGATATTAAACGAGATCTTCTGGGCCTGATCAGGATTCAGGGTTCCGATAAAGTAGCTCGAAGGGGCCGGTTCAACTGATTTCCCCCTGAAATAAACGATAACGCTCCCTACCGGGTTGTCCCTCGGATTACCTACCGTGATATCGATCCGGTCCTTTCTCCCTGCACTGAAGGTGTCGGGTTTGTCGAGCACTGAAATCGCGAGGGGATCATTCTCCACACGTATCTGGACCGGGTAGCGGAGATACCCGGCGTCACGGAAATCAAGAGAGAAACTCGGATAATAAATACCGGGAGGCACATCGGCTTTGACGGTGAAGGTGAACTGCATCCTGTTCCCGGCGCCTACGGTTGTGGTCGTATCATAGGAGCTTGAAATGACAGAAATATCCGAATCATACATCGTTGCCCTGCGTATCGCAACACTCTCGGGCCCGTTATTGACAACCTCTATCGTGATGATTCCCGTGTCCCCTTCAAAGAAGATTCCGGGATTAATATCAACTCCTGAAACGGTGATCTGGGCGGCGGCCCCGTCTCCCGTTTCCTGGGCCGCCACAACGGGGAAGAGCAGGCAGCAGGTGATTAGTGCTGAAATGACTGCAATATTACTTTTTTCCATTATGATCCTCCGGCGAACGGAGAGCCGATAAACGCCATATACAGGGTATAAATCATGAAAATGATGACCGGTATCAGGACAACGATAATGGCATTGCGAAGGGAAAGGACCCGGGCATGCCTGACCCCAAAAATCCAGAGATTTGCGCTCCACGAGAGAAAGATAGCAGAAATCACTGCTGAAATCTGTGTAAATTCCCTGAATGCCGGATCTTCAAAGATACCGCTCATGACACGCTGCACGGCAGCAGGGTCCTGGATGTTTGTGATAACGGGCACTTCGATCATGGGGAGATAATAGAACGAGATGATGACAGAGATGACCGACCCGATGATGACAGGAACAAGACCATACCCTACAAATTCAAGGGTTCTCCGGAATGTGCCGGTACCGTTGAACGCCATAGAGAGAAGATAAAAAATGCCGCTAAAGACTACCCACCAGATGATAATAAAAGCGAAAAATGCGGAAACAGCACCGAAAATTCCCAGCAGCGATGCCATCCCCTCACCGGCTGCCGCTGTAAATATGCCCTCGTAAATCCCGGATATAAGGTAAGACCCCGCGGCAGCGATGACAGCCCCCGCAATTGCGATAATTCCGGGAATCTTCAGGTTCTCGGGCTCCTTCATCCGCTCACTGAAGAATGTATCGGGGCGGAGAAGGAGTGATGGTAGAATTCCTTTCATATGAATCGGAGTAATTTTTGATGTGATAGTCTATCAACATTCCCCAGTCTGAAGGGCAGGAGTATTCCCGATTTCTCCTGGAATGGGGGAGGCTATGCCTAAAAAAACTCTTTTCTCCAGAAGAATGCAATGCCGATTACGGATGCGATGATGGAAAACGCGATCACGATGAGAAACGCATACGGGCTGTGCTGAAACGGCAGCTCAACATTCATCCCGTAGATACTTGCCACAAGAGTGGGAATCATCAGGATGATGGTGACGGTCGTGAGGAGCTTGATAATCACATTCAGGTTATTCGAGATAATCGAGGCAAAGGCATCCATCATACCGGAAAGGATGCTTGTATAGATATTTGCCATCTCAATGGCCTGCTTGTTCTCGATTACCACCTCTTCAAAAATGTCCCGGTCGTCATCGTCCATCCTCATGCACCCGGATGTATTGAACTTCTCGAGCATGAGCGCATTTGAACGGAGGGAGGTGATAAAGAACACCAGGCTTTTCTCCATATTGAGCAGCCTGATCAGCTGGACGTTCCGGAGCGCCTTGTGGAGATCCTTTTCAATGGCCCCGGTCATGCGGTTGATCTCCTTCAGATAGCGGAGAAACATCAGGGATGTGCGGAGGAAGAGGAGAAGGACAAACCGGGTCCTGTTCTCTGTCGAGAAGTTCCGGACCTTGCCGTTCAGGAACTCCTGGACCACATCGACTTCCGTAAGGGTGATGGTGATAACCAGGCCCTGGGTAAGAATGATACCGACCGGGAGGGTGGTGAAAGGGATATCCGCTTCGGTAGCCTCTCTGCGGGGGGTTCTGAGGAGGATGAGGGTATTTCCCTCCTCCCGTTCAATACGGGCTCGTTCGTCAACATCAAGCGGGTCGGTGAGAAAATCGGGGGGAATACTGAAACGCGAAACCAGATCCTCAATCTCAGCCGGGCTTGGGTTGACGACGTTCACCCATGCACCGCTCTCGAAGGTGCTTATGGTCTCAAGACCATTCCGCGCGCCGGTCCTGTAGATGGTAATCATGGTTATCCCCCCTCTTTTCTGCCTTTCCCGGTACGGGTTGGCCTGTCACCGGATGATTGTATATCCGGATCAGAGTGGTGTTCGATCCTTTATCTCTGCTTCGCACAGGGAATAGAGATCGGAAGAGCACACGTCTGAACTC
>JAJRBV010000184.1 GCA_028679275.1 Methanoregulaceae archaeon | reverse complement strand
AGGCCTGCTCACGACAATTAGTACCGGGAGACTGGAGATCCGGATGCTTTCGACAAGGGCTTTTGTAAGTTCACCATACCCGATTATCACCACATGATTATGAAATTCATGAGGGAGTTTCTTTGGCGGGGCACTCAGGAATATCGCGCTCAGGTAAGGTACAAGGAGGAGGGGGATGATCATGAAAATCAGGAGGATCCCGGTGAACATGATAATGATGGCAAAAAGGATGGTCAGTTCATTGCTGAACGGGAGGAGATCGCCATACCCGACGGTAGTAACCGTTTCGAGGACGAAGAGAAGAGCGTTTGGCCAGCTTATTGGTTTTCCTTCGAGAACAGGGTAGGCATAGTGAAAAACCGAAGTGAACGCAATGATCTGGACAGCAAAAAGGAGGAAGAAAAGGAGTATCTTTGCCCTCGGGGAAGCATGGAACAGTTTCCAGAGCATTCCCCTCCTGCTGTCAGACATGGAGTACCTCCTGCAGCATCCGGCATGACCTGCATTCCCCGATGCATGGCTCACCGCATTTCGGGCAGGCTGAAGATCCGTTTTCCGGGAGTTCTCCACAGGATGCCAGACGTTCTCCGAGATTTACCAGTGCGTACTTTGTAGACGGGTGTCGCCAGTCGTAATCATTGAGAACTGACCGCACGTCAGCCCGTAAGGCGTTATGGGAATAGGGGCATCGCCCAATCTCAAATCCTTCCAGGTGGAGGAATGCATACAAGGCAACCTCCCGTTCCGGGATATAGAGGAACGGGCGTATCCGAGGTACAAGCCCTTTGACAGGGGTCACCGGCCTTAAAAGGCGGTCGGCATCCCCTCTGAACACGTTCATCAGCACGCTCTGGGCCTCATCGTCAAGGTTGAAACCGAGCGCGAGCTTCGTTATTCCCTGCTCCTTCGCAATCCGGTTCAGGCACTGGCGTCGCAGGACCCCACAGTAGGTGCATGAGAGACGGTCTCCCTTTGCCCTGACCACCGAATCGACAGTCACCCCGAACATGTCTTCAAAGGAGGCGACGATCAGTTCAGTCCCGACCGCTTCAGCAATACGCGCTGCAACACGACTGTCCCGGTATCCCCCTATCCCTTCATCAATGGTGATCGCAGAGAGCGAGACATCCCTTCTCCCTCCTACCAGTTTTTTCAGGAAATACAGGAGGGCACTGCTGTCTTTCCCCCCGGATAATGCGACGGCGATCCGGTCTTTTGGTACAATCCAGCGGTGATTTCTGATTGCACGCTTTGCTTTTGCCTCAAAATCGGCAATAAAATGGGCTTTACAGAGATGGAGGCCGGAATACCGCTGATAGAGGACCGCTTGCCGGCGGCATTTGCTGCAGAGCATGGGAGGGTATCAGATCAACCTTTATCACCAGCATAGATAAAATTGTGTAGATTACATGGGAATTTCAGCCGACCAGATCAGGGAGCTCCATAAATATGAGATCCGTATCCTTCTCATACTGGAACGGCTGATGCGCCGTTACCGGTGGGTTCCTCTCGATATCATAAAAAAAACAATCGGGCTTTCTGAATCCGAGGTGAGTTACCGGCTGGGCAGGCTGATGGAAGGGGGTTTTGTCCGGTTCGACACCGTCCCCTACGAGGGCTACTCCCTGGTCTTCCAGGGATATGATGCACTGGCTCTTATCTCGCTCTCGAAGAAAGGGACTCTCCAGGCACTCGGGTGCATGATCGGTGAGGGGAAAGAAGCAGTGGTCTATGAAGGGCTCGGGTTGTCCCCGGTTGCACTCAAGTTCCATCATGTTGGTCAGCGATCCTTCCAGTCCGCCCGGGTCACCCGTGATTATATCCCGGAGGAGAGCCATTGCCCCTGGCTTCTTGCGTCACGCCATTCAGCCGAGCGGGAGTACGAAGCGCTCCGGAAACTCCACCCGGATGTGAGTGTACCACTTCCGGTTGATATCAATCGCCATACCATCGCAATGGAATTCATACCCGGTGCAACTCTCAACCGGTGCTCGCTCGAAAGTCCAGGGGATATCCTCCGGGAGATCATAGAGAATATCAGGCTGGCATATGATGCGGGTATCATTCATTCCGATCTCTCTGAATACAACGTGATGCATGACGGATACCGGTGCTATATTATCGACTGGCCTCAGTGGGTCGGTACCGATCACCCCAATGCAGAGGAACTGCTGATGCGGGACCTCGGGAACATTACCCGGTATTTCAGTCGTCGCTACCGTTGGGATATGCAGGCCATAGAGGCATACCGGCTGGTGACGGGATGAGGGTATTTGGCATCGATATTATCAAGGGTTCGGTGCGCTCCAAGTCCCGTCGCCCGATGTATGCACTGGTACGGATGGAGGAAGGAGAAATCATCGGAGAAGGCGAGGTCTCAGGATTCCGGCTCTTCCGGATTCTCAACGAAGAGAAGCCCGACATCCTTGCCGTTGACAGCCTGCAGGAGATTTCTGTCGACCAGCATGACCTTTACACCTTCCTCCAGGCTCTCCCTCCCTCGGTGCGTCTGGTCCAGGTGACAGGAGGGGAGAAGAAAGAGAGCCTGGGAAAAGTTGCCAGCAGGTTCAATATCAGCTTCAACCGGTTTGATCCTTTTGATGAGGCCCGGACCATTGCGAGGGTTGCCGGTCTCGGCGCCGGAGCTGAAGTGATTGCATTTGAGAATACCAGCGAGATTGTGGTGAGCAGGCACCGCTCGCCGGGTAAAGGGGGCTGGAGCCAGAACCGGTATGTCCGGAAGATCCACGGGGCCGTCCAGCAGAAAGCCAGGGAGATCGAGATGGCGCTTGTGGCGGCAGGTCTCCGGTATCGTAAAAAGGAGACCCGGGCATTTGGCGGGAACAGCAGGGTTGCATTTGACGTGTTTGCCTCCCGCGGCCAGGTGCCTGCAACCACCTACAGGGGAGCCGATGTCCAGGTCCGGATCAGCGGAAAGCGGCTCGAGAGGATCACCTTCAGGCCGCTTTCGGGAAAACCCCGCCACCTGATCGTGGGCATCGATCCCGGTACCACAACAGCCATCGCGGCCCTTGACCTTGACGGGAACCTCCTGTATCTTGCCAGTTCACGCCAGATGGCGATGTCGGATGTGATCGAAGCGATCTACAGGGTGGGAAAACCACTCATTATTGCTTCAGATGTCCACGAGATGCCATTTTCTGTCGAGAAGATCAGGAGGGCATTCAACGGGATTGCCTACTCTCCCCGGCAGGATATGAGCGTTGAGACCAAGCATGAGCTGACTGCTCCGTTCCAGTACCAGAATGACCATGAACGGGATGCCCTTGCAGCAGCGATGGATGCGTTCCGCAGCTACCGGAACAAGTTCCAGAATCTCCTCCGCAGGGTGCCCCCGGGAAATGACCTTGACGAGGTGAGGGCAGGGATTGTGAGGGGGCAGTCACTTGAGCAGGTCCTTTCCGATCTGAAGGGCAGGACACTGCGGCCTGTCGTCGAAGCGCCAAAGGTGGAGATCGATGCCAGGAGGGACGAGAGAATCCGGATACTGGACGGCACTGTAAAGCGTCTCAAAGCGGTGGTGAATGACCTGCAGGAAGAGATCCAGAAGAGAGACCATGAGATCATCCGGCTCCAGGGCCGGGTGAAGAAAATCCGGTCGCAGCAGGACCAGGTGTTCCGGAGAGATGCTGAACTGGTCAGGCGTGATGCGGTCATTGCAAGTCTCAAAAAGAGGATCAGACGGGAGGAACGGGCTTGCGAAAAACTCCGGAAAAGAATGGAAAAGATGAAGGCCTACGAGGTGACCGGTCCAGGCGAGCAGGATGTAATGCTCAAACTCCTGCCCTCTCTCACCCGGGAAGGTATCAGGGCACTTTCGGATGAACTTGGTATAAGGGAGGGAGATTTCATATACGTGCCCAGGATTGACGTCTGGGGGAAGAATGCTGCACGGGAACTTGCGGGGTCAGGGATTGGCGGCCTTGTGGCGAAGATGCCGCGGACATCCCGGTTCGATCCCCAGCTCGAGTCGATTTTCAGGGAAGCTTCTGTTCCGCTTCTTTCCGCTGATACCGCAGGTGCCGTGATGAGGGGCGGGTCGGTAACGGCAGAACGGGACCGGCTGGATGCTGCCATCGGGACATGGGAAGATCAGCAGAGGGAGTATGAGCGGGAGAAGAAGGCACAACTCCTTGAGGAGATTTATCGAGAGTACCGTACTGAAAGGGGAAAGGAGATGAAGAAAGTTGGATGAAAGGGCTTTGAAGGAGGTAGTCCGCGAGATCATAGGGACAGAACAGACACTCGATGACTGTGCCGTTTTCCCGAGTAATGGCGGGCTCCTTGTTGCTACGACCGACATGCTGCATGAAACGACCGATTTTCCCCGTGGTATGACAGACTGGCAGATCGGGTGGATGAGTGCGGCGGTTACCCTCAGTGATATTGCTGCAATGGGCGCCCGGCCCGCCATGGTGCTCCTTGCAGTCGGGCTTGATACGGGACAACGGTTAAGACAGATCCTGACAGGGGCAAAAGCCTGCTGTGAATCCTGCGGGGCAGTCCTGGCCGGGGGAGATCTCGATGCTCACCGGGAACTCACTATCGTCAGCTCCGGTATCGGGTTTGCTGAAGGAGGAAAAGTAGTACGGCGACATGGTGCAGTTCCCGGGGATCTCATCGGCATCACGGGGCCGCTTGGACGGGCACAGGCTGCGCTCGAAGGATACTCCCGGTATAAGCGGGTCCTTCTGGAACCAGTTCCCCGGGTGAACGAGGGTCTGATCCTGGCATCGGGAGGAGTCTCTTCCATGATGGATATCAGCGATGGCCTTGTCCTCTCACTCTATGACCTTCTCGATGCGAACCGCTGTGGCTATTCGATCGATTCCAACCTGCTGCCACTTCTTGAAGGAGTGCCGGCTGAAAAGAGCAGGGAATATGCACTTTTCGGGGGGGGAGATTTTGAACTGCTCTTTACCTGTCCCCCGGACCGCCATCCTGTTCACGGAGTGACGTATTATCCTGTCGGCAGGGTAATCGAGGAACCCAGAGTAGAGGTGGACGGCCGGAGTGAGATGGCCAGAGGTTATCTGCACCGGTGGGATGAATAATCCCCCTGCCACCGTCTCCCAACGCGGGAAAGTATTTATTTCTTCAGCAACGACACCTATTTGCAAAAAGGAAAATAACCATGAGAAGAAGGGACATTATAATCGTTACGGCACTGGTGATCGCCCTGATCATTGCCACACCAGTGTCTGCATATTCCATATCTGTCTCCGGCGGAACAGGGGATAAATATACCTCATCCAGGTACCAGTCATATATCAAAGGAATTCAGACAACCAAATATCAGCCCGGGGGTTATGGTATCACCTCGGGTTCGGGTACCCATCTTCCCGTAACCCAGGGTTCGGTCAGTGCATTCAGTAACGGAGTGTTACAGGACCAGAACACGATAATTGAGTTCAAGCAGACCGTATCTGTTGACGGTTCGATAAGCGGGTTCAGTTTCAGCGCCAAATATGATTCAGGGGTATTCAGATAACATTTTTTTATTCTTCGAGCAATTTCCAGGCAAGGATTTTACATTCATGCCGGTTACAACAGTTTCTCACTCATTAAGACAATTGAACCGGGTAGTTACCCGATTCATGGCAGAAACTAGCAAATCGCCAGACAAGGTATTTATACTATAAATTTTTAAAATCCATGTGTAATCAATCAAGGTGGCGAAATGAAAACGAGAACATTCACTATTCTACTTGCTGGCGCATTTTTAGTAATGGCGCTGTGTTGTACAGCAGGAATAGCGGGACGCCCGGTCCTGCCAAGCAACGAGACATCGAGGCTTGCGGTGGAGATATCAGCATCCGCTGTGGGGAGCCTCAAGTCCAATACCGACCTGACATTCAACCAGGGTAACGGGAACCTCGCCGACAATCCCCCTCTTGAATCAAACGGGGAGGGCCAGGCAACGATTGGATACTTCGAGAATACCATTGCGACGAGCGGGTCGATAGAGTATAACAAAAACCTCTATCTCGACACCTCCGGCCAGACCCAGCCCTCCAACAACCTCGAGACCGAGAGGAGCATCGACTATAACAACAATGGTGACGGCAACGGGGTAGGCAGGATGTACTCCACGGAAGCGGTGCTGATCGATGAGTGTGCATCTGCATCGACAGGCGAAGCCGGGTGCTGCGTCTGGGGAACCGATGCCGCGGATGTCGTGCCGGCAACCTGCGTCACTGTTATTGCAGGGAGTGAAGTCGACCTTAAGGAAGGCTCCATCACCTCTGAAGGCTCTGCCCGTACCGTGTCTGAAAATGTGGATGAGGGCATTCAGGTCTCCTACAACGTTGATGTCGATGGAAGTGGCCAGACCGGTAATGAGACTGCCGAGGGTAAGGCAAATGTGTACACCGAGGCAATCATCAAGGAAGGTTCAGGTA
>JAJRBV010000073.1 GCA_028679275.1 Methanoregulaceae archaeon | reverse complement strand
GAACGGGGTGCCAGCCGCCGGGATGTTCTTCTCCTTCAGTATTTCGAGGAGACGCGCAGTCTTCTCCTCCACCGTTTTTTTTTCCTGCCCTTCCGCTGAACCGGATTACCGCCACGTCCCGGCCAGGGATCTCATGGAGTTGCACTTCTATCTCTGATGGCTGAGGAAGAGATTCAAGGGAATAGTCTTCCGGCATGGCAAAGGACATGGTCGATCCATCCGATATCACGGGAGCTGTCATTGGAATCGTCTCAGCGGTGATAACCGGGGCAGTCATCGCGATCTTCTTCTTTGCCCGGTTATTGCCGGTAATGTAACGGAAGAGGAACCGGAATGCTTCATTGTCCTGATACCCGCTGACACTCGCCACCCGTATCGCGGGGTAGGTCCGGATTTCCGCCTCCCCCTGCTGCTCCTTGACTATAAAAGGTACTTCATCGGTCATGGGATTCCTGCGTGAGGATATGGTACGGGCTGGAATAATTTTTTGCCGGTTATCCATCTCCATCCCTCACGCTGCATACCATGAAAAACGGTGTCTTTCTTCCCATGCGGGAATCTATCCGGATGAGGAATATCGATGGCCACCCGTCATCCTTCACTGGCCGGGGGGACCCCCTTCTCTCTTCTTCTCTTCCGGTACTTTTTGTCTTTCCCCTTTTCTCCCTTTCCACCATCGGTAGCTACCATAGGCGATGATCCCGAGGATGATAAGGGGGATGATCGAGATCAGGAGGATGATCAGCCCGGCAGTGACGGCAAGGAATCCCGCGATGCTCTCGTTGATCACCGTGACAATCGAGAATCCTTCCCCGCCACCTACCGGCTCTGGCTCTTCAAGGGTCACGGTGATGGTGGCATAGTCCACCCGGTTGTCCAGGTATTTCAGGCGGCCGTCGATCCGATCAAGTTCGACCTGTACCCGCTCGATCTGGACCTGGACATCGAGGATCTCGGAGACGTTCTCTGCCTGTTCCATGATACGGTTGTACTGTGCCAGCTGGTTTGCAAGGGCGGTCCTTCGTGCCTGCAGGTCGACGTACTCCTCGGTCACGTCATCCGCACTGAGCGATTCCGATTTTAGTGTGCCAAGCATCTTGATCTCGGTGAGTGTGGAATCAAACTCCCTTGCAGGGACCCGCATTGTCAGGACAGCATACAGGCGGTCCCCGTACTGGGTGTTCACCGACATTGAGCCGAGGTAGCCCCCGTGGGCAATGGCGATACCCTTCAGCGGGTCCAGGGTTGTGGTGACGTTTCCAACCTCGAGGTTCACACTGCCAGTCCGGATGACCTTCTGGTCGGTCGCTGTATCGCCCGTGTAGCCAGGGGCATAGGTCGGAACGATTGTGGGGACCGGGTACCGTGCATTTTCTGAAAAAAAGCCAGAACCGGCCGATACCGGCGCCGATTTTTCATCGAGGGTGGCAGTATCCCCGTCCCACGGATTTGAGAGGCATCCTGCACCTGCCAGGAGCAGCACGAGGAGAGTGCTGATAACGACGATACGACGAATCATACCAGAACATTTTCATAAGAGGTGATAAATAATTGGTAAACTGCGATTTTTTTCGTAATTATGGCTTTTATCGTTTCATTGTTCCCCTTTCTATTGCAGGGGTATGGATCAGACGGGGGGCATCCCCTCTGCAGGGCCAGGAACAAGGGACTTAGTCGACCTGGAGTGGATATGCCCTTACCGGTATCGCCACTGCCATCAAGCATACCAGGAATATCTCACCATTTTTCCCGCCGCTGTCATTATCCCGATCTCCCGCTCACCTGATCCTATGGACCCGGTCATAACTGCCATACGAAAGGAACTCTCGGAAAACGCCGATCCCGCCATCCGGGAAACCTCGCAACGGTTTTTTAAAGAGGAGATTTCCTGCTACGGTCTGAAGACCGCAGCGGTGACAGCGATTGCGAAGAAGTACTGGAAGGAAGTCCGGTCCCGGGACAAGGCGGAGATCTTCGCACTCTGCGAAGAGCTCTACCGTTCCGGCTACCTGGAAGAGTCCTTCATCGTCTCCACCTGGGCTCATGCCCTTTCGGATCGTTTCGAGCCGGGCGATCTCGCGACTTTCGAGCGCTGGATCGATACCTGGATTACCAACTGGGCCGCCTGCGACGGGTTTTGCAACCATGCGGTAGGAGACTTCATGACAAAATACCCGGAGCGGGTCGCAGATCTCAAACGGTGGGCAATCTCCCCGAACCGGTGGATGCGCAGGGCAGCCTGCGTCTCGCTCATCGTGCCGGCAAAACACGGGGAGTTTCTTCCTGATGTTTTTAACCTTGCCGGCCTGGTGCTGACCGACCCGGATGACATGGTACAGAAGGGCTACGGATGGCTCCTGAAGGAGGCGAGCCGGAAGCATCCCTCGGAAGTGTTTGCGTATGTCATGCGGAACAAGGGGGTGATGCCGCGTACCGCGTTGCGGTACGCTATCGAGCTGATGCCCAGGGAGATGAAGGCAGAAGCAATGAAGAGAGGATGAGGCCGGGAAGGATCCCGGGTGTGGGAGGTGTGTTCCAGCATACCAGATTATTCTCTCCCATTTTGGCGGCAGGATAGACGATCGTCTGAGGTTTTTATCGTGGAGTAACCTATAAGGCTTCCCCGGAGCAAACCACTTTTTGGCTGGGGGCAGATTCGTATACGGCCTGATGGTTCCGCGTGGGATAGCCGAAATGTGGCTTCCCCTTTTTCTGGTAACCGTCCTGATCCGTGGACTTGTCTCCTCAAAGAGGCATATATGGAGGAAGAGGAAGGATTTAATCCCGATTTGAGTCATGTTCCGGTTCCGGATCCTTGCCTGCTGATGGAATCAGCAGGACCGGGTTTTTTGTTCCTGAAAGGAATCCGGTATTGCCATGCATCAATCCGTTACGAGCGAATGATCGGGGTAGCTATTGCCCTGATGCTCTGCTTCTCCCTGACACCCCTGATTGTTGGTCATCCGTCTCCCATTGTTGCGGCTGCGCCTGCGAGTTTTACGCTTGATTTCGAGAGCGGAAATTACTGGGGGTG
>JAJRBV010000022.1 GCA_028679275.1 Methanoregulaceae archaeon | reverse complement strand
CTTGTCTTCCCGCTTTCGAGAACCAGGATATCCGTGAATTCAGTGGATCGTTTCTCCATTCGATCGGCAAGACCTGCGAGGATCCGACTCCGTTCTCCTGAAGAGAGTTCCCGGGTAGTTGAAAACGCCTCTGCTGCAGATGCGGCAGCATCGTTCAGATCCTGATCCCCGGCCTGGTGAACCAGTGCTACCAGCTCACCTGTATAGGGAAAGCGGATCTCGAGGGGCGCGGCTCCGGTTCTCCATGTGCCCCCGACAAGAAACGGGTATTCTTTCATCCCGGCTGCTCCTAACAGCGCTGCGCACATCAAAGAAAATACTTTGTGGTCGCGGGGATAATATCTGGGAATATACGCGCACCCTTGAGCAGTCGCGGGTACCCGTACAGCCGTTTGGGGGATCCCGGTGAAGGAAGTCACCAGCAGTTACAATGCAACCGAGATTGAGGAGTATGTCCGCCAGTTCTGGCTGGAGGATGCGATCTTTGAAAAGACAAAAGAACTCCATCACGGTGACCCGGACTTTTTCTTTGTCGATGGGCCGCCTTACACGACCGGCCATATTCACCTGGGCACGGCCTGGAATAAGATCATCAAGGACAGTATTCTCCGCCACACCCGTATGACGGGGAGAAATGTCATTGCACGGGCTGGATATGACATGCACGGGCTGCCGATTGAGGTGCGGGTCGAGCAGCAGCTGGGTTTTGTCTCCAAAAAGGACATCGAGAAGTTCGGGATTGGGAAATTTATCGAGCAGTGCCGCACTTTTGCCGCGACCAACATGGAGATAATGAGCAGGCAGTTCATGGCGCTTGGCGTCTGGCTCGATTTTGAAGATCCCTACCAGACCATGAAGCCCGAATATATCGAGGCTGCATGGTGGACTCTTGCGAGGGCCGAATCGGAAGGGATGCTTGAGCGCGGCCACCGGGTGGTGAACTGGTGCCCGCGGTGTGCCACGGCAATTGCGGATTCCGAAGTTGACTATGCGGAAGTCACCGACCCCTCTATCTACGTCAAGTTTCCTGTCAGCGGGAGGGACCATGAATACCTCGTCATCTGGACAACAACTCCATGGACCCTCCCGGCGAACGTTGCTGTTGCGGTCCACCCGGATATCATATATGCCCGGGTCGGGGCGGTAAAAGACGGGAGAAGAGAGATACTCTGGATTGCCGAGGACCTGGTTGAAATCGTCCTCCGGAAAGGAAGGTACCAGGATTATTCCATCCTGGAAAAAACAAGCGGGAGGGGTCTTACCAATTTTGTTTATACCTCACCCATTGAGGAGACCGTTACTCTCCAGCGTGATATCTCGCACCGGGTTGTAACTGCGGATTTTGTAACCCTTGAAAATACCGGGATGGTGCACATCGCGCCCGGACACGGATGGGACGATTACCTGCTCGGGTGCCGCGAGCAGCTTCCGATCATCTGCCCGGTTGATGCCACCGGGAGGTTCACGAGCGGGACCGGGACTTTGAGCGGCATGTTCATCAAGGACGCTGACGCGGTTGTCCTTGATGACCTAGGAAACCATCTCCTGGCCAGGGAGTCCGTTACCCACAGGTACGGGCACTGCTGGAGATGCAGGACCCCGATCATCTTCCGTGCAACCGAGCAGTGGTTCCTGAAAGCATCAGAGATGCGGGACCGGATGCTCGAAGAAGTAGGTAAGGTCACATGGTATCCAGAATGGGCAGGAAGTGCACGGTTTTATGACTGGATCAAGGAAGCACGGGACTGGTGTATCTCCCGGCAGCGGTACTGGGGAATACCCATCCCCATATGGGAATGCCGGTCATGCGGAAAGCACCGTGTTTTCGGGACTTTCAGGGAACTCGAAGAGGCAAGCGGACAATCTCTCCCAGATCCCCACCGTCCCTTTGTTGACGAGATAACCCTGCAGTGCGGATGCGGGGGGGCGATGCACCGGGTCGAGGACATCTTCGATGTATGGTTCGATTCAGCTGTTGCCTCGTGGGCTACGCTCCGTTTCCCGGGGGAGAGGGAGGCATTCGACCGGCTCTGGCCGGCAGACTTTATCACGGAGGGTCAGGATCAGACCCGGGGATGGTTCTACTCCCAGCTTGGCGCAAGCACCATTGCGTTCGGATGTTCCCCGTTCAGGAGTGTCCTGATGCATGGCTTTGCCCTTGACGCGGAAGGGCGGAAAATGAGCAAAAGTCTCGGAAATGTCGTAACCCCTGAAGAGGTGGTGACGACCCAGGGAGTTGATGTCCTCCGTCTCTATGTCCTGTCCTCGAGCGCCCCCTGGGACGACCTCAAGTTCAACTGGGACGGGGTTAAAACCGTCAACCGTGCGATCAACATCTTCTGGAACGTCTACCGGTTCCCCCTTCCCTACATGATTCTCGACAACTTCTCTCCTGCTTCCGGTTCCTTGGGCCTGTGGGACGACACCGCGATACGATCCAGGATCGGGCGGATGGCGGCCGAAGACCGGTGGATCATTTCCCGTATCAATTCCTGTGCTGCCCAGGTGACTGCCGCAATGGAGGAACGCCAGCTTCACCGGGCAACCCGGGCACTCATACAATTCATCCTGGAAGATCTCTCCAGGTGGTATGTCCAGCTCGTGAGGCCACGGATGTGGCTTGAAGGGGAGTCGGCTGCAAAGACCGATGCATATGAAACCATGTATTATGTTCTCAGGCGACTCTGCGGGCTTCTCGCTCCATTCACCCCCCATATCACCGAGATGATGTTTGAAAACATCCGTACTGCGGGCGACCCGCCAAGTATCCACATGACCGGCTGGTGGAAGGGCGATGAACACCTGGTTGACGGGACCCTGGAGCACGCGATGGACATCACCCGTTCATTTGACGAGGCATCGGCCAATGCCAGGCAGGCAGGAAAGAGAAAACTCCGATGGCCTGTCAGGGAAGTAGTCGTCGTCACCGACAATGATGAAGTCATGGCCGCAATCGGCACACTCTCCCGGATCTGCGAAGACCGGGCGAATGCGCGGATTGTCCGTGTTGTCCGGGGTTCGTTTGATCGTGCGGGGTGGAGGGCCGAGCCGGTCATGAAAGCACTCGGGCCTGCTTTCGGAAAGAATGCCCCCGTTGTGCGGGACCTGATCAGGTCTTGTGATGCAGCCACCCTGAAATCGGTGCTCGACAAGGGGGAGACGGTGACACTCACGGACAATGGCAGTTCGTATTTGATACAACCCGGTCATGTAATCTTTTTTGAGGAACTCCCGGCCGGCCTCTTCCAGGCCCCGATGGACGGCGGCACCGTCTATGTGGATGTTGCCCTCACTGATGATCTCGAGGCAGAGGGGTATTCCCGTGAAGTGATCCGGAGGATCCAGGAGATGCGGAGGCTGCGCAATCTGAACGTTGAAGAGTATATCAGAGCCAGCGCGATCATCGCTGATGAAAGGGTGGCTTCCCTCCTGCAGGGGCAATGGGTGGAAGAGATAGAAAAGGAGGTCCGGGCCGGGACGCTCACCATCTCGTCCGGATCCTCGTATTCCTCTTCCTGTGAATGGGAGATGGAAAAAGACTGGGACGTTGAAGGCATACCGATGCTGATCGGCATCTCAAAGCTCGCGGATCAGCCCGTCAAGAAATAATCGGCCTTCAGGAGAGGAGAAGACTGGCGGTTCCCGTACACACCGCACCGAGGTGCGGAGGGTCCTGACCACTTTTGATTCGAGGGGATTGAAACCCTCGATCTCTTTCGCAGTCTTATAGACAAGTATCCCACGTCGCTGCCATGCGGGTGTTTTTGCAAGATTTATTCCCCGGGAAAACATCATCTCATGCATTTTAGGCGAAGAGAGACCTTTGAGCACCTTGGCTGCCTCATGAGAGCTCTTTCCCTCAAGAACCAGCGTGTAATGGCAGTATGCATTGAGGTGATTTCTCCATGCCTCAGCCTGGCGGTCGATAAGGTATCTCACGGCAAGGGTCGGGCTGACCTGGATGATCCGTGCATCAAAAGCAACCGGGAACGGTGATGACATCTCAAGTGTCAGGGCGCTTGCAGCATAGGATGCAGTAACAGAATCGATCTTTTCAACTCTTCCCGAGTATGGGATATGCGAAAAATAGAGGCTGATCTCATCGGAGAAGGTGAAAGCAAAATCGGGAGACAGTCCGCTGGAAGACACCAGACGTTCGCTGACATTGGCCATTGCTCTGGCAAAGCGTTTGTCAAAAGGCCGCTCCAGCCCCCATTCTTCGGCAATTCCGTGAAAACCCCGGCCGTCAATACGCACAAATACAGGGGGGACTGAAAGGAGGTTGCTGAATATCTCGCGGTTTTTCATATAACGGGCCCGGGCAGAGGATACACCGGGTATGTCCGGAGGTCATACCTGACCCTTCCGCTGAATGGATATGATAAGGTCTCTCCACTGGTCCCGGAAAATATCCATCCCGCGTCCATCAGGGTTTCCTGCGGCATGGCATAGCGGTAACGTAAAGCGGGAGGCAGGCGGCCGACATATCGTGACAGGGGTTCAACCATCTCTGCGGAAGGGTGTTTTGGGAGATGCGAATCCATGCCCGGCCTGGTCAGATATCTTCCGCTTTGAATGCACCCTGCAGGTGGCGGATGAGAATAATATCCCCTATACTGCGGATAATCCGGAACGGTACCTTCAGCCCCTTGTAGTTCTTGATATCCACCAGCTGCTGGTTTAATTTTCCCACAACTATTGATTCCATCTTCTTTGACTCGATGTCAATGAGTATATCTTCCACTTCACCGACAAAGACACTCTTTTCGGTATACACCTTGAGATCGAACAACTCAGTAATCTGGTTTCTCATCCTAATCAATGAAAGATATATACTATTCGCATAAAAATATACTCCTTTTATGAACGGCTCGCTGAAAATCGGGACCTTCTACGGCATTCCCATCCAGCTCCACTGGACGTTTTTAATCATCATCCCCCTTTTTGCATGGATTATCGGCAGCCAGATCCTTCTGACAACGAAGCTGATCGGAGATATCTTCAGGGTCCCCATTGACACGAGCCTTATTGCTGCAGGATACATGCCTTATATTCTCGGGACCGTTATTGCACTCGGGCTTTTTGGCGGTGTCCTTATCCATGAGCTTGCCCATTCCATCCTTGCCAAGAACAAGGGAATAAAGATCAACAGCATCACCCTGCTCATCTTTGGCGGGATCTCGTCAATGGAGGAAGAGACCCCGGACCCGAAAGTCGAACTTCCGATGGCGGCTATTGGTCCGCTCACAAGCCTTGCAGTCGGAATCGTGTGCATCGCCATCATGTACCTGGCAGCCGGGGCAGCGGCCGCCAATCCGCCGGTTGCCGGGGTATTTGTCTTCATGTTCGGGTATCTCGGGCTCCTGAACGTGTTTTTATTCGGGTTCAACCTCCTGCCTGCCTTCCCTATGGACGGCGGAAGAGTCCTCCGTGCATTTCTGGCACGATCGATGCCGCTCAACCGGGCCACCCGCATAGCCGCTGATGTCGGCAAGGTCTTTGCGGTTCTTTTCGGTATCCTCGGGATCTTTCTATTAAACCCGATCCTGATTCTTATTGCATTCTTCATCTATATCGGGGCAAGCCAGGAATCCACAGCAATGAAGTACAACTTTCTCCTCAAGGATGTCACGGTCAGTGATATCATGGCGGGAAATGTCCGCACGATATCCCCTGATCTCCCCGTAAGGGACGTGATCGACCTGA
>JAJRBV010000003.1 GCA_028679275.1 Methanoregulaceae archaeon | reverse complement strand
CTCCTCCAAAAAATATCTCTAAAAGTGGTATCCATGCTCAAGGACAACACAGTATTCGTCGGAAACAAGCCGGTCATGAACTACGTGCTCGCAGTAGTCACACAGTTCAACAAT
Source organism: Methanoregulaceae archaeon (assembly GCA_028679275.1). Lineage (GTDB taxonomy): Archaea > Halobacteriota > Methanomicrobia > Methanomicrobiales > Methanospirillaceae > UBA9949. The sequence goes on along the minus strand of JAJRBV010000003.1, from coordinate 4,026 downwards.
GGAGCCTCAGAAGTCGCGATCAAGGCCCGGGGTAAGGCAATATCGCGGGCTGTCGATACTGCCGAGATTGCCTTAAACCGGTTTCTCGAGAACGTGAGCAAAAAAGAGATCATCACCTCTACCGAGATTATCGACACGGACAGCGGAAAAACAAACGTTTCGAGCATTGAAATCGTTCTCGTAAACCAGAGATGAATCTATCATTCTCTCAACACTTTTCCACGCAATCATCAGGGAAGTGGTACCGGGTTATTGTCGTATAACAGCCGGGTTCAAAGGGTGTCCCCCGTAGTTAATGCAGGTAACCACCAGAAAGGATATAAGATTCTCAACATCACTTAGTAACCAATGAAAGGCTGGGCCATCGCAGTGTGCCTGATTTTTCTGGCTGTCCTGACAGCACCCGCACTTGCGACGAATACGGATAAATACGGCTATATCACCATAGAAGCGGTTGACATCACCCTTGACGGGGGGAAAGCCACTATCAATGTGGAGTATACCCTTGATGAACCCACCCGGGTGATTGTTCTCCTGCTCGGTAAGCAGGATCTCAAAAACCGGCTTCTCACCGTGCTCAATTACGAGGATGCAGAGGTGAAAAACCTCGACCTGAATTCTGCAGAACTTGTTGTTGACGATGTGTCGTATGCATATGGACGGGGAGTCTACTGGTTCCCCTCCCACACTTTTAACGTCCTCATCCCCACGCTCCGGATTACCACTCCCCAGGTCTCGCGGGAATACGCAGAGGTCGATGAGATCCCAAACGGGATCGGTTATTTTGACATCTGATCCATTCATCCTTTTTTCCGCATGAATTACCCGGACAGTCCAGCCTGTGTGGAATAATCGTGCAGGGATTTCTCAGGGATACATGATTTATCTGGCCTCCTTTCCTGTGGCTGACGGTATCCTGCGAAAAGAGCCTCTCATCAGTCACATCACAGCGGGAGCATTAACTCGTGACCGGACCTGCAGTGATACCCTGAACGCCAATACCCTGGATCCTGCCCTGATGCAGCTGAAGGGAAAGCCGGGCAGGGATAAAAAATTCCCGGGGTCGTCAGATAAGCTCGATAACATCAGGGGCTTCACTGGCCGCAACATACCGGTTTACGAGATACTGAATTCCAATTCCTGCAAAGGCGCAGATAAGGCCTCCAATAGTGCCAAGGAGCATGTATGTGATCGCGTTATCCGTTGAAAACGGGAAGTCCGGTACATTACTTACCGCAAGGGCGTAGACGCTTGCCCCGTACGTGATGAGCCCCACCGCTCCGATAAAGAATGGAAAAACGATGACCTTGGCGAGGCTCAGCCTGTCATGGAAGAAGTTGTCGATGACAATTCCCGCTGAAGCAACAATTCCGGCAAGGGCGAGCCAGAGCACGGCACCGTAGACGAACAGGAGAATGTAGATGAGGATTCCGACTTCTGTGTAGTAGATGAGGATATTCATGAGGCCCACGATGACTCCGATAATGACGAGCAGAATCCCAGCAATATAGGTCACGAAAGAGAACCGGCCTCTGGTGAGCGATGTCTGAAGGGCTGTCGCAAACCCCCTGAACAGGTCATCAACCCCAAGCCCCCGGTACAGGAGATAGATCCCGATAGCGCCCACAACGATAACCGGTGCAAGCTCCGATCTACCGAGCAGGTATGCAATCGGCCAGAGAAGCATAAGGAGGCCGATTGGCACAAGAACCAGACGCGCGACCTTGGGGTCGTTGAAGAATTTTTTAATCAGGTAAAAGGATCCTTCCAGATTGGGCATCTGGCTGACGATGACCCGCCTGATACTTGCTACAGGAACCCTCGACTGAACGATCGGTATTACAAATTCGTCCTCAGCTCCATCGGTGACAACGATGCAGTTGTCCACTCCGGTCTCCCTGACAAGGTGGTCGATTGATGCTGCTATTTTCCGGTCTCCCTCAAGCATGTGCATATGATCGCCAGATACGAGCGCAATCTCAACGCTCTCCCCGGCAGCAGCAAGTTCATCATAAATTTTTATGGCCTGGAAAATTGCATTTACATCGGAATCTTCAGGATCGGCCAGGGCGAGTGAATAGGCAGCCCTCAGGCATGCCGGACGGCCAAGGACGGGGCTTTCAACCTTTCCTTTATATCCGATATCATCATCCCGATCGACACAAAGAACCAGTGTCCGCCCCGTTTGCATCACTATAGAAATCGTGATCTATCTATTAAATGATTACTTCGGGATTACCGGGGAAAAAGAGGTTATATAAGCTTTGAGCGCTGGAGGAGCAGAATGTCATCAGTAGTGAGTTTCTCACCGGCCCTGAACATCTTGAAGAGGTGCTCGGCCTCCTTCCGGACCGCCTTCTGCTCTTTTGATACCTTGGCCTTTTTCGTCTTCTTCCGGAGGCCTGATATCACTTTGTCATAATCGCGAAGTTCTTTCTGGCAGGCAATGAAGTACTTGTGTTCGGCATCGGCCGCTTCCTGGGCCTCGACAAAATTCCGGTGGGATACATCAGCTTCTTCCCTCGATTTGTCCGCTTTCCTGTAGAAATCCACCATCATATCGTGGTGTTTCTGGGCGAGCTCTGCCATTTCGGTAACCTTTGCATGCATTTCTGAGGCCTGACGGCGCAGTTCGCGGGCAGTGGTGACTTTAACCTTGACTTCCTTGTTCTGCTCAAGTTCAGCTTCCTGCTCACGCATCGATTCTTTCATCTGCTTGATCTTCTCGATCAGCTCGCGTTCCTTGTCAGTGCTGATGACCTCTGTCTGCTGGCGGAATTCAAGGTGCTCGATCTGTTTCTGGAGCTCTTTCAGTCCACGGTTTTTCATTCCACCGTGGTCCTTTTTAAATCCCTCGATCTCTTCAAACAGCGCGTTTGCCTGTTCATTGATCTCATTCCGCTGATCCTTAAGGGACTGGACGTCGTTATTGAATTTATCGCGCAGCTCCTTGTTCTTCTGCGCCTCCTCGACGTACTCCCGGGTCTGGTTGTTTAACGTGTTCCTTTCACGGGCGAATTTGCTGGCATTCGCGTTGAGTTCGTTCCTTCGGTTTTTATGCTGTTCAGACTCGGCAAGAATCTTTTTTCGCTTCTCAATCAGTTCATTCAACATGCCCTACCTCCCTCGACCTCAGCCAAGTGATTACCCTGTAACGGAAAGGTGTGCCGGATGCTATGGATACAGTCAACTGCGCATGTCTGATGCTTGCAGCCACTCACGTCAGGAACGGTAAAAGAGGCTCCCTTCATTTTCAAGAGAGACCGGGCGCCGGCACGCATCTCATGTGCGATTCTGCTCGAGCCCTTGTTCAATTGTCTGTCCATCGTATTCGACTCCCGATACCAGAAGGGGAATTAATTCCGGACTTTCAGCCGAACTTCCGGAACGAACCCTTCACACAGCGGACGATTCCGTGTGGGATAATCCTTCAGGATTTTCTATATTGTACACGTCATCCTCTGATTTAATAATTTCCGAGCGTCGTCAGAAAGACATCAGGATCCGGCTACCAGATCGGGTATCAATAAGCCCGGATCTACCGTTTTTTCGGCCAGAACCCGGGATCTGACAACCGGGTATCCGGGTGCCGGGGGCATTCCGACCGGTACCGGGAATCCCCTCAATTGTGATAAAAACAGGACAGCCAGGTCAGAGGGCCTGACTTCTTGTCTGATATGGTGGCATGTCCCGGCACAAGGTGGCAGATGAGCCGGGGCAGATTTCCTGCGGGGCGGTTCCTTTTCACTCTGCACCTGGTAAAAAAGATTGATCAGGTGTCAGAACCCGATTCCGCTTATAATAGGTGGCATATGTTCCGGCACAAGGTGGCAGATGTGCCGGAGCAGTTGTGAATCAAGGTGGTTTGATTTGCTTTTATCCAACCCATTCCAGTAAGTTACCTCCGCTCGTGAAGTCCCGCGCCTTGCGGTTCTTGGGGAGCTGGGGAACCTTCGGGTTCTCCGTTTTTCTGGCTTCCTCCTCAAGAATCGACTTGTAAGAGACACGGTTTCCAAGAATCTTTCC
>JAJRBV010000041.1 GCA_028679275.1 Methanoregulaceae archaeon | reverse complement strand
AATAATTTTGGCACTGCAAGCGCGGGGTTTGGTGCCCTGATTACGGGTGCCGTGTTCCCTGTTGGTCTTATCATCACCGTGCTTACAGGTGCAGAACTCTTCACTGGCGATGCAATGCTCGCCCCCATGGCGGCTTTCATCCACAAGATCAGCTGGGCTGCTGTGATGAACCTCTGGGTGTGGGTATACATTGGAAACCTCATTGGTTCGATTGTGTATGCGTATATCATGGCTATCGGACCATTCGCCACGTATGTCACGGTTGCACCAGCACTCGCTAATGTGACTATAGCGGCTCCTACATCTTCGGCGACTGCATTTGGACTACGGGCAATTGCCATAGCTTCATTTAAAGTGCAGTATGTAGGGGCTATGGCGATGTGGTCTGCGTTCCTGAAAGGTGTCGGTTGTAACTGGCTCGTCAATCTTGCAATCCTGCTCGGTATCTGCGCCGATGACCTGATTGGCAAGTTCTTCGGGATCTGGTTCCCGATCATGGCTTTCGTTTCCACCGGGTTCGAACACTCAATTGCAAACCAGTACTTCATCGCTGCAGGTATTTTTGTCAAGGATATGGTTGCATCCCCAGCACAACTCGCAGCCGCTTCATCAACCGCAGGTTATTCCAACCTGAACTGGGTCGGCTTCTGGGTGAACAATATGATTATTGTAACAATCGGCAACATTGTCGGTGCACTCTTCTTTGTGGGTGTCATCTACTGGGTTGCCTTCAGGAAAGAGATCGCAGCTCTGAAATAACGGGATTTAATGAAGATAGGAACGGTCCGGCCGAAGATCTCAATACTCGCCATCGCGGTGTTTGTGGTCTTCACCATCCTTTTATTGGTCGCATATTACTTCACCGGAAGCTGGCAGATCCTGATCTGGGGTATTCCCACACTGATCCTTCTCCTGGTCATCCCGGTTGCACTCAATTACATGAGCCAAAGCCAGTATGCTGATCTTACACCTGTCTATGAACGCGAAGCCCGACCGGTACGGATCAAGCTAATCAATCCGGGCATGATCGGAGACCCGGTCAGGATCGAAGGCGTTGTTGAACGGGTGTATTTCCAGTTCCTGAACCGGCCGCAGTACCTTATCGCAGACCGGAGCGGACAGATATCAGTGAAAATGTTCACCACTCCAGCAGAAAAGGTAAGCAAAGGGGACGTGGTCGAAGTTCTCGGCCTGGTAATGAAACGGTATGTGATAGGCGGAGACCCGGTGATCAACTGCGTCTCCATCAGGAAGATCGACAAGAAGATCGACACAAAAAAGGACGACCAGAAAAAAACCTGATCCCGGGATAATCCCCGGCTTTCGAACTCTTTTGCCTGGTTTTACGCCAACCAGGGCTCCCGGCAGGGAGACTCCCTGCGACAAAAAATATTCAAAAATTGGTTCCGATATGCCCTGACAGTCGGGCCTGCCATCCGGGCACATCGGTTATCTTATAGTCCCCTCCGCAATATTAGTATGGTGATCCGGTGTCAAAACGGGCTGTCGACGCTGTTTTTGAGAGTTTATTCATCCTGACCGACATCCGCGTCATGCTCAGGGAGACTGCCCCAGGGCATGATCTGGATGTAAGCCAGAAGGAAAGGATCCGCTCTCTTCTTGATGATCTCGAGAAACGCGTTGCCGTGTTACGGGAGGAGCTTGCCCGATGAAATGCGCAGGAAGCATCGATGTACGGGATATAGACGAGTCCGGTATCAACATCGATCCCATCCAGGTTGGCGGGCGGCTGACTGCTGATGCGATGAAGGCGATCATTGCCTACGGCGACGGATATTCGGTCTGTGACCAGTGCAGAAAACCGTTCCGGCTGGATTATATCAAAACACCTCCCGTGGATGTCTTCCACCGCGACCTTGCCCGGTTCGTTAACATGGATATCGCGAGGGTCGTTCCTGGTGCAAGGCGGGGCTTCCAGGCCGTGGCTGATGCGTTCATCACACCCGGTGATCCGGTCCTGATCACGGCCCTCTCCCATTATACCGAAGTGCTGGCTGTCGAGGGGAGAGGAGGGATTATCCGGGAGATACCAAAGACCGGACAGAACCTTATCACTGCAGATGCCGCTGCAGGGAAGATTGAGGAAGTGACAAGAGAATTTGGACGTGCGCCAGCCCTCCTCTTTCTTGACCATTTCGATTACCAGTACGGAAACTGCCATGATGTGGGGGGAATCATAAGAGTTGCCCACCAGTACGACATCCCTGTCCTCTACAACGGGGCCTATACCGTCGGGATCATGGAAGTGGATGGAAAAGCGCTCGGGGCCGATTTCGTGGTTGGTTCAGGCCACAAGAGCATGGCGGCACCCGCACCTTCCGGGCTACTGGCCACGACCGGGGAGTGGGCAGGGAAGGTCTTTCGGACCACCACTGCAAAGACCGATGTGACCGGGAGGACATTCGGGATCAAAGAGGTCAGCATGATGGGCTGCACCCTGATGGGAGTCACGCTGATCGGGATGATGGCCTCCTTTCCCCATGTCAGGTCACGGGTGAAACGATGGGAGCGGGAACTTTCAAACGGGCAGAAGGTTGTCGACGCGCTTCTGTCAGTAGGGGGAACTATCGTCCGGAGCGAGTATCCCCGGAAGCACACCCTGAGCAGGGTAGATACTACCGGGTCGTTTGACCGCGTGGCACAGAATCATAAGAAACGCGGGTTCTTCTTTTCCAGTGCCCTGAAGGAACGGGGCATTACCGGCGTCATTCCCGGCGCGACAAAGGTCTGGAAATTCAACACCTACGGGATGACCGATTCCCAGGCAGAATACCTTGCATCCGCGTTCAGGGAAATCGCCGGTGAGAACGGCCTTCCTGTCACGGGCTGATCCCGTCTTTCCGGGTCATTGAGAGGAACCGCTCCACCGCCCACTCATTTCTTACTTCGGGATGAAACATCACCCCGTACACGGGTTTCGTGGGGTGCCTCACAACCTGGATACAGCGATCTGACACCGCGATAATTTTCATGGGCCCGGGATCGGTGCAGGCAAGCGTGTGGAGCTCGTACGCAGAAAAGGAGTGGGACTCCGGAAACAAAGGATCCCTGCCCGTCACCCGGATTTCTGTCATGCCAATCTCAATACAGGGCTCAAGCTTCCCCCCAAAGATTCTGCAAATCGTCTCCATGCCGGCACATACCCCGAGAACCGGGATCCGGCTCGTTTTCAGCCATGAAAAATCTTCAGGTTCATCGAGAAAGGCGTTGTCAGCAAGAGGGGTCCCACAAAGAATGACGGCTTTTACACCAGAACATTCTCCGGCCGATACGGCATGAAAGTGAACAGAACGAGTTCTGAATCCCAATCGCTCAACGATCCGGGCGACTGGCAGGACATACTCGTCAAACCCGAGCGAGTCTTCACGGTAACAGAGATCGATAAGGAGGATCATTTCTCCACCAGCCCTGCACGAACAATCCGGTATATTCCCCGGTAATTGCGGTATTCGGAAGAGGCTTCCCGGATCTCGATCCTCTTTCTGAAAAAGGGGGCGTCAAGGACGAACGTCTCGTACTCCCCTCCCTCCCCGGTGAGCATGATACCATACTGCTCTGAGTATTTTTCCAGGAGAGGGAGGGAGTGGAGGTCGATCCGCCTTCCAAGCCAGGACTCATCGAACGGAGCAGCGAATACCCCCGAAACGATCACTTCAAACCCTTTTTTGATGAGTACCTGCATATAGTCTTCCTGGGCGGTATGCCAGAGAGGGTTGAAGCACCAGAGCCCGAGCTCTCGGCAGAGCCGCTGTACCCGGGTGGCCTGGTACACCGAATAGAGCGCCCCGGTCACCACCCCTTCAATCCTGAACTGCTCCCTCGCCAGGATGAGAGCATTCCTGAGATCGAGGAGTTCTTCCTCCTTTACCCCGGCAGTCTTCATCTCAATGAGCGGCAGGCCGGCCGCTTCTGCCTGGAGGGTCACAAAGGCAACGTTCGGGGTGTGAAACATGTAGCTCTCCTCGTTTTCTGACCGGATTGCAATAAGGCATACGACCTCTTCCTTTTCCATGGCACGTCCGCAGGCAAAGACCGAGTCTTTCCCACCCGAACAGAGCACCCCGAGTTTCATCTCTCCCATAATCTCTCGTCCAGGCCTCATGTAACCTGCGGGAGGGGAGGGGCATAACATTTTAGTTGTCAGGGTTCCCGTATCCCTCCTGAGGAACTGTGATGACAGCCATAGAAATTACATCAGAGGCATTTGGGGAGGGGGCGCGAATACCCGATGAATATACCTGCAAAGGGTCAAATGTATCCCCTCCGCTCTCGTTTGGATCCTTCCCCGCCGGCACACAGAGTATCGTAGTTATCTGTGATGACCCGGACGCTCCTTCCGGTCTTTTTACCCACTGGATACTCTACAATGTCCCGAAAGATGCAAAACGGATCCAGAAGGGGGTTGCCAGAAAGCCCGTACTGATTGACGGGAGCCGGCATGGCTCCAACAGCTACGGGAGGATGGAATACAGCGGACCCTGCCCTCCCCCGGGAAGGCCCCACCACTATCACTTCGACGTATATGCCCTTGACAGCATTCTCGCGCTGCGTGCCCCGGTAACGCGAAAAGATATTGGGGATGCCATGGAAGGTCATATGCTCGGGAAGGGTTCACTTACGGGACTCTTCTCCCGGTAATCCGGCACCCTGAAGGGCACTACCCACGGCTGAAAACAGTCCGGGCATACCCTTTCAGGTAAAGGCAGAGATAGTATACCAGGCTATCCGGCTGTCCGTTCAAAGGTCCGCGATACACACCTTCATACCGGAAGAACACCCACCGGAAGGTATGGCCCGTAAAGAAACGGCGACGTTTGCCGCCGGGTGCTTCTGGGGGGTTGAGGCTGCGTTCCGCCAGGTGAAAGGGGTGATCGCAACCGAGGTCGGGTATACCGGGGGACGGACAGAACATCCGAACTACGAAGAGGTCTCGTCCGGAAGGACCGGGCATGCCGAAGCTGTTCTGGTGGTATTTGATCCTGATATCGTCACCTACCAGGGACTCCTTGACCTCTTCTGGTCGATCCATGACCCGACCCAACTCAACCGGCAGGGACCTGATTATGGCACCAACTACCGCTCTGCTATCTTCTACCACTCTGATGAGCAGAAGATTCTCGCTGAAGAATCCAGGAAAAAACTTGCAGATTCCGGGCGATATGGCAGGCGGCAGATCGTAACGGAGATTGTTGCCTCCACACCGTTCTATGCAGCCGAAGACTATCACCAGCAGTTCTATGAGAAACAGGGGAAGAAGAGCTGCCGGATTGGGTAGCAACCGTATTTTGCTTTATTCTGGGTAGAGTGGCATTTCAGCCACTAAGTTTTCAACCGGTTTTAGATCACTACCTTTATTAAGACGCTCCTTTGGGTTGCGCTTTCGACTTATCCCCGCCGCTGTGGCGTCTCCCATTATTCGATAGACCGGTGTTACGTACCAGATTCTTTTTCGCATCCGTACGAATGTTCGTTTACTTTTTTCATGTCGATTTCAGAACTGGATACATACCACTTTTTCAGTCGTATTCTGATATAGGATTTGGCGGTCAGATTAGTACTACACCCTTATTTTTTCTTTTCCGCCTCTTCGGCAGCTTTTTTTGTGATGATCTTCATCTCGCAGTTCCTGTCTCCCTGGCACATCCCCCGGATAAAACGCAACGTGTATTCCGGGTTCAGTTCCTCAATCACGGCAATCGAGAAGGCCAGGCACCGGTTGAACACATTCCCGGGCGGTGCATGAAGTTCCTGCTCCCGCAGCATCAGGGGGCATTTTCTTACGAGCAGGACCGCACGGTCGCTCTCAAACGAGACCTGTTCGGACTTGATCTCCGGCCCGAAGAAGACTGAGTTCAGGATGTCAAGGGCTGAGGTAAGTTCCCGGGCATTACCCACGGGAAGGGAGAAGGTCCGGGCAACGATCATTGCCTCATGCGCAAGGGCTACCCAGACCTGCTGCTCGAGCCTCTCATAATCGGGACCGATCCTGTCCCGGAATGCCATACCATAGGCAACCGGGATCATCGACGCAATCTTTGCGGCGGACTGCCACCGTATCTCTTCAGGGATTGGGATTTTTCCCACCATTTCTCTCATTATCCGGATGCGGGCGTCTTTCCTATATATTTCACGATACGGGAAAACAGGACGGTTACCAGAGGGATTACGCCATAATATCCCCGATCAGAAAAGGTCCCCTGGATCAGGCCGCTGTTTCATTTCTTCGTAGAGATTTCGGCTGATACCGGTCAGGCTGACTTTTGCGATCTCTTCAGGGTACTTTTTTCCGGGATCGCGTTCGATGGAGAGAAGCCCCACCCGTTCCATGTAAAGGAAGTTATCATGGATGGTATCCAGGGGAAGCGCGGTTCGTTCAGAGAGAACCCGGGGTGTTGCCGATCCTGAAAACTCCCCGGCAAGGAGCCAGACGATCCATTCTTCGTTGTTCCGTATGAAATTCGGCGGTTTTTCCATCTGTATCCTCCTCAACACAGGCCGTTCCTGTTCTTCGCAGGAATCTAGGCTTGGTAGTCTCATAAAAGGATCTCGATCTCCCGGTACTCCCTTCTTCCGAATATTCATCTTCCTCCCGTTCCAACCATTACCCTGATGAGACGATATCCGTTCCTTATTTCAGTGCCTCACGGGGGAACCCGGGTGCCTGAAGAGGTCTCTTTCCATTTCGCGCTCACCAGGACCGAGCTCGCCTACTACAGCGACCCGGCAACCCGGGCGCTTTACCAGTTCCATGACCGGGTCGTCTCGTACCTTGATACCGATATCTCAAGGATGGTGGTGGATCTGAACCGGCCCCCGTATCATCTTCCCCCCCGGCACCCTGACGGGGTAATCAAACTCCGGACCGTTCACGGGACTCCGGTGTACCGGGATGGATCCCTCCCGGACATCAGGGTCATTCACCGCCTCCTCATGTACCATTATTTTCCTTACCATGCAACGATCGATCTCATGCTCGATCCCGAGCTGATTGCATTCGCGATGGACTGCCATTCGATGCTCCCGCGTGGTCCCCCTGCTCACCGGGACGCAGGGAAAGAGCGGCCTCT